>JAJRQT010000221.1 GCA_024280115.1 Bacteroidota bacterium
ATGAATATTTTTTTAGGTTTAACCGGAGAAATCATAGGATTTCAATCTTAGATAAAATTATTGAAAGATGTGTACTACATGAACCTGTGAGCTATGCAATGATTAAATCAAATGCGATCTAAATGGGTAACCCTATAAAAGAAAATCCAAAAATTACAGCAAAACAACTGGCGAAAATAATGAGCATCAGCTCCAGATCCATTGAAAAACATATCGCAAATTTGAAAAAGCAAGGAAGTTTAAAACGTATTGGCCCTGATAAAGGTGGATATTGGGAAATAACTGGCAGCTAAAAATAAGCAACAAAAAAATCCTTCTTCAAAATCCTTTAAGCTCCAGCGTCTCCCCTTTCTGGGCAATAGACTCTTTGACTCAAAAAAAAATTTACATTCCGAAGAATTATCATCCATAAATTTACCTACGTCCCAACATCCACAATCCGAATTTCTACCCTTCGGTTTTTAGCCCTGTTTTCTTCACTGTCGTTGGGAGCAATTGGTTTTGAGCCTCCGTAGCCAACCGTTTCGATGCGATTTTTCTCAATGCCAAATTCGATAAGAAAATCTTTTACCCTTTCAACTCTTTGAAAAGAAAGCGACTGTTTTGCCTTGTGAGAACCCAAGCCATCTGTATGACCTGCCAATTCGATTTTAAGATTGGGATTTTCAAGAAGCGTTCCAACAAGTTTTTCCAAAGTAGCGTAGGATGCTACCAATAAGTTGGGTTTACTTCTTTCAAACATAAGACTGTTCAAGGTAAAAATCTGGTTCGTTTCAATAGGTGTAAGATAAATTTTCCGATAAATTTTGTCTTCCTTTTCAAATGGAGCCAAACTTACTTTTTCAAAAAATGTGATAAAACCGGGAGCTTTAACAGTAAGCTCATAAGAATTTTCTTTAGGAATATAAAACAGAAAATTACCCATCAAATCATCCGAGCTGGTTCTGAATGGCTTGTGCTCCTCTACATTTTCTAATATGATATTTGCACTGATTGGCTCATTAGTTTGGGCATTAAAGGTTCTGCCCTGAAAAGCAATCAAAGGATTGGGCAGCTCTGGAGTAATATCCTGCAGTAGTGGGATTCGATATATATTTTCCTGTCCGTGTCTGGCACCCTCTGAGGAGACAAAATAGGCATAATCTCCAGTAGCTGTGATGCTGAAATAGGCTTCCCAGCTTGAGGTATTCACGGCAGGACCGAGATTTTGTGGTTTTGACCATTTTCGCCAGGTCTCATCAAGTCTTTTTGTTTTGAAAATATCACTTTGCCCATATCCACCATGACCATCGGATGCAAAATATAATGTGGTATTGTCAGGAGAGAGAAAAGGGGCGAATTCAGCTTTTGAAGTATTTACGGAAAGCCCCATGTTTATGGGCCTTGAATAACTTTTCGTTCCTTTTTTTACACTCACATAAAGATCCTGATCGCCAAAACCAATATGTCTTTCCACAGCCATGATGATTACACGCTCATCGGCTGAAAGAAAAAAGTCCTGGAATTCACTTTCGTTTTCGAAATCAATAATATCGAGGCTCAAAGGCGCTCCCCATCCAATAGCTGTTTTTGTGGAAATGGAAACTCCCGGAGTAATGGAACCATCCGGGTGATAACCATTGATCACCAGCAATTTATTGCCATCAGAAGATATAGAGCAAACTCCATTGGCAAATTGGTCATTTAACGGAAAGCCCATATTTTCGGCAGCTGTCCATTGACCATTAATGAATTTTGAAATATAAATGTCTTGCGGATCGGTTTGACCACCAGTATTGTCAGGATGAAAAAGCCTGGAAAAATATAAGGTATTTCCATCATGTGAAACAATTGGTTTTGCCTCTGTAAACCTGGAATTTATCTTGTCATATAAAATTTCTTTTCGGGCAGTAAAAGTCATGACTTGTTGCACATTGTAATTTGCTCCGGATAGAATATTTCTGACATCTGAAATGTTGGCCCTGTCCAGTATTCCGACGGCATCTATCTGGCAATTTCCTGGAGCAGGGATAGAATTCATATTTATTTCAATTGATTTTACCTTATAATCCGTCCGTGGGAGGCTCAAAACCATCGACCTGAATTTGTCACCAATCTTTAAGGGCTCCTGCTGATAAATAATATAGTGGAAGCCCAATTCATCGATCAACTTCACCCTGGCAATTCTGCCGGGTTGGTTATTTTCAATGATAATTACTTGCTGAACTTGCTGAGGAAATTCAAAAGAAAGTTTTAATGTCCCAAATGCAGACTCACCAGATAGTCGAAATGCGTTTTTATTTATGTGTCCGGGAGGGAAAGCATCTGGAGGGCCAAGTACCTGTTGACCGGAATAATCAACATTCTGATATTGATTATATTGATATTCAAGACTGGAAGCCCATTGAATTTTTCTGACCTGGCCAAATACTGGTATTGTTAGAATACAGAAAAATATAAATATGATTTTTTTCATAATTTAAAACCTCTATTACGGTACCAGACCGGTAAAGAAGATACCACATCTTCAATTCAAAAAGGTTAAAAATAATGAATGCAGGCCTATTTTGACAGGTTTTTAATAATTTTCCTGGTAACTATTTTTCCGTCCTTTTGGATTTTTAATAAATAAATTCCATTGGGTGAGTTACTTAAATGCAGGTCGATAAACTTATCCTTTATATTCATTTTTTCATAAATAAGAATACCCTGCGTATCGAAAATCTTTACAAATTCCAGTGACTTGTCAGGATTGGAAATTCTGATTGTTTCAGAAAAAGGATTCGGAAATATGATGATTTCCTGCTCCAACTCCTCCAGCCCCGTGACGCCATAGTACAAAGCTTCCGAGGTGGATAAACAACCATATTCATTATCTATGATGATGTGATATGAACCCGCATTTCCCGGGACAAGGTATGATCCTGTCTCTTCGAGAAATTTGTCATTTCTAAACCAGTTAGCCCTGTCATCATTAGAAAACAGTGTATCGTTTCTCTGTATAATTGTAGCCTCAGAATATATCAAATTTTGATCGACAACTATTTCATCAGAAGCGAAACAATCAGAGTTCAGGTCAATAACCCACGATATATACTTACCATAAGTGATGTTTTCATAAACCTGAGCTGTGGACCGTGCCTGAGCTGTATCTAACTCATCATCTTCATGAAACCAATAATATCTTGGATTGACATCAAGCGGATTTGTAATTGAAACAGATGCAGATCCGTTGGCGTCATCTTTACAGAAATTATTTTCAGTGGAGGATAAGGCAATTTGCAAATCAGGCGTTTCATCCATTATGGTATCTTTCAAATATGATTTACATCCGGTTCTGTTATTTTCTACTGATACTTCATAAGCTCCGGCAAATAGATTTGTGGCTTTATATAAGTTCATAAAATCAGTTAATTCAATTCCATCTTCAAAACTACCTTTCCACCAGGATATTAAATATGTGTCAGCCGGTTGAGCGTCATTCACATTAATTTCAATTAGGCCTGTTTGCTTTGCGGAATCAATGCTGCAACTGATTTGAGCATTATTTAATATTATGGAAATCACATCTTTCTGTTGGTTCAATTCATCGATTACTTTGGCTGGCATAGATTCTACAAAAATCTCATTTTTTCCATCTAATATTTGAAGAGTATATTCACCGGCAAGCAGGCTATCATATCTGTACCCAATATAATTCGGCGTTGAGGTCACTGTATTTCCGATAAACCAATGAAAGGTATAATTAATGGAATCTCCATTGACATCTGCTTTTAAACTGCCGTTGGTCACTTTTTCATCACACGAAGTATTCGGAACAGACTCCAGATTTACCAGATCTTTAGGATCGGAAACCAGGGTAATACTGCCGTCATACGTGTTTACGGTTAGTATTTCAAAGTTGCTGTTGGCAAATTCGATGGGATACGGTGGTGTGGAAATATTATCTGTAAAACCAACCTGAATTTCCTGAGGTATATCTGTAATTAGCTTAAATTGAGCTGAAAAAAGAATGGTACTGTCTTCAACAGTAAGTGCATTGGCATCTGCCGGCTCCCACAAAAACCTGACATGTCCCTGATTTGCAGTTGTTGTACCAAAGTTACTTTCTCCGAGATCTTTAATCCCAAAATCTGTGACGCCAACATATTCTAACAACGTTGCATCCCAGTTAATGGATGCCTGAAATGAGATAATATCGGTAAAGCTATTTACCTTTATATCTATACTGACGGTATCTCCTTGCAATCCTTTTGCATAACCGGCATACAAAGACACAGGATCTTGTTGAGCTTTTACATCGTTAATATTAAAAAATATCAGGATTAGAATGAGTGAAAAAATAGGCTTGCTCATATATTCATATTTAGATTTTATTTCGACAAATATACAATATTGAATGACGGATAAACCAAAAATTTTATGCTTTTGATTTGTTTAGAGTAGGTGATGATTTCAGGTTTTTGTTTCCGCATAGACGGCTATCAACTTTATATCCATCATTGTTTTTTCTTACAAAGGAGATTCATCCCAAAGTTCATAAAAAATCCACGGAAGAGAAAAATAAAATCCATTATAAAAAAACCGGCCAAAGACCGGTTTTAAAAATATAACCTATTAAGCATCAATTCATCCTGAAGATGAAAGATTTTCTTCCTCTGTAAAGCGCATATCCTGCCAGGAATATTCAAATATGGGACTTACTTTTACTTCCGGCGATTGCACTTTATTATTTACTAAAACCGATTTTCGCATCACATTGGTTCTGATAAAGTCTTCTAATTCTCCATAGCTCATTTCACCGTTGGATATTTGCAATCCTTTCAGCAAATAATAGGTAAATATCCCGTGGGCTTTCTCCTTATATGGATAAGCAGTCTGATCTTCGGTTGAAGCAGAAAATACGATGAGGTTCCCTTTAACGTATGGGGATTTGGGCTTTATCCTCACTCCGCGGGCAGCAACCAATCCCTGATTTCTGGCACCTCCGCTAAAACATGCATCCAAAAATACAGTTACCCGCTCAGATTTGTTTTCTGTCAGTTTACTGAAAACATCTTCCAGTTTCAATGCGTAATCCAGGTTTGAGCTGCTCACATCAACGGGAATCAGATAAGGTTCATTGGTATCTTCTTTTGGTAAACCATGGCCGGCATAATAAAATATTAATTTGGCCTCGCCTTCATAAGCCTCTGCAATGGCGCTCAACCGTGCGATTTTTTGCTTCATTTGTCCGGCTGTAGCATTGATCAAAAGGGTGATATTTTCATTCGGTACACCAAGGGTATTGATCAGATATTTTTTGAATGTCTTTGCATCAATCGAAGCGAAATCCACATTGATATCCGTATTCAAATCCATTTGAAATGAGCTGTAGTCCTCATTCCCAATCACCAACGCAAAGGTTTTTTTGTTTTTTGTACTCGTAACCGGAATATCCACATCTACATCAGACTGACCAATCAGTGTTAAAGAACTTGCCAGGGCATGGCTACTTCTAAGGATATTCATTTGCGGAATATTATAGGTAATATCATCAAAACTCAGGTCCAAGGTAGGATTGGCAGTAGTATGGAAATCTTGTGATATATCGTAATAGAAACGTTGTCCTTTATATTTTGCTTCCAGGGAGGTTATTAAAAACTTATCACCAGATAATGTATATGTCGGATTACCAAGCCACACATCATTCCAATTGTCCTTTACTTCCTTGGCGTATTCCAATGGAACCGGTAGCATAATGCTCTTTGCACCAGGGATAAAAACATTGAATTTTTCATAATCGGCCTCGTATAAACCAATAGCAGACTGATCATATTTTACATATCTTTTAGCCAGTGAGTTTACAGCCTGGGTTGAAATTTCCTGAATTTGAGATCCCCTGTTTTCTTCCGAAACGCGTGACATATAAGTTGATGTTTTTTCAAATTCTCCTTTCAATTGCCAATCAGAATACATGGTTTTAACAAATTTTTCAATCTGCTCTTCAAGGGAAAGCGCCCGTGTATATCTGCCTAATCCACTGTAGTTAGGAGTGATGATCCAGTATCCATTTTTATTGATCAGGCCAAACTTCCCGCCTGATTTCACTACAGCAAAATTGTTAGAAAAAGGAAATGCCGCATCGAACCGCGCCTCTATGACAAACTCGCTTTTTTGATTGATGTACCCCCATTTGTCATTCTTTTTCACAGCGGCAAGACCTTCCCTAAAATAATTTGCATCTTCAAATTCTGCCTTTATTACCAGGTCACCTCTTTGATTTATAAATCCATAATTTTTTCCATTTCGAATAAGCGCCAGGCCTTCAGAAAAAGAATAAGCCTCCTCATAATCGTGCTTGATCAACCAGTTGCCATTTCGTTCGATATATCCTTTGTATCCATTGTAAATCACAAAGGCTAAGCCTTCGGCAAATGGCAGCGCCCGCTCAAAACTATGCTTAAGGATTCGGTCGCCATCCCTGTTGATAAATACAAACCCATCGTCATTTTTTATGATGGCTTTCCCATCAGAAAAGGAGCTGACTACATTCAGTTTTGGTTCGAAAATCCACGTGCCCTTTTTATCGATATATCCCCATTTATTGTATTTCATAGCACATGCAAGACCTTCTTTAAATGGTTTTGCATTGCGATATTCCGGTTGAAGAACCCATTCGCCCATCCTGTCAATATAACCCCAATTACCAAAATATTTCACTGCAGCCAAGCCTTCTGAAAAATAATAAGCCTCCTCATATTTTGAGGAAATGATCCAATCTCCATTTTTATTGATAAAACCCCATTTTCCATATTTTTTGGCCGGCATCAGATATTCAGACGCCTGGGCAAAGCTGCTGTTCAGGGTCAAAATAGATATAGCGAAAATGCTAAATATGATCTTTTTCATGGCTACCTGATATATTTATGCTCAAAACCCGGTTGACCGGTTGACAATTTTGAGCTTCATTTGTTTGTAAAAGAAATTAACATTGTCAATTCGATTGCTTTCCAACCAGTTGGTCAGCGTTGAGGCCTGCAATGATTTTGGCGTTTCATAATTTTCACCTGAATCGTTTTCCGAAATGGTAAGACTTGGTTTGGTAAATTCTTCCGTAGAAAACACCAGGTACAAATTCAAAAACTCTTCATCCTTTTCAGTAAGCATAATCAGCTCATCAATCAGATGCGTGGAAAAATCATCGAAATAATCATTTTCTCCAAAGAGTGAGAAAAACACATAATCCTTATCGGCGACTACAGGTATAGCGTTTCTATACCTGACAGGCATATTTTTGTAAGGCAAAAGTCTGAAGGCCTGCCTGCCGGTTAAGCTGGCTTCATCATTTTCGACAACATAAATTGATAAATATCCATCAACCGGTGTGTTGAAATGAAAGTACATCGACTCACCATTTTCAAAAGTCCCTGTTTTGCAGGATTCAGATCCACAATTAGAAGTGAAATAATTGAACTCAATATCCGGTTGAGATAATTCCCTGACCTTACCTTCAATTTTCAGGCTCATCCAAAGCTCATGACGATTTCTTCGACCTTCTTTTGTCTTTCTCATTTCTTCCCGGAAATCCTCCTGAGTAGTTTTGAGCCATTCACCACGAATGGTGGTCTTTCCAAAGATTCTGAATTGTGTACTTCCATCATCTATATCTACAAAAGATTCCTGGGTCACGTAAGTGCCATATTCTCTTTCGATGGCATTGACAATGGCATAATGGCGAAGTTTGTCTTTCAAGTCATCCTTGCTCATGTCTTCCTCAAGTCTAAAAAGCGCCGTGCCCGAAGCATTCCTTATTTTCTGAGCAAAGGCGTTTTCCAAACTTAAAGATGTGATGATCAATATGAAAGCAAACTGTTTCATGAAAATTCGATGATTAGTGTCTTTAATCTTTTTCTGAATTATTCAGATTAAAAGTCCATCAGTTTTTCCAACTTTTCATGCAGAATTTCTGTCTCTTCTTCCAGCTTTTTACGGATTGCTTTCTTAGCTACTTCCTGGGCCAGGTCATTGTTGTATCCTACACGCACGGAAGATTCGACATTTTTATCGATTTTCCGGTAGATCTCAAAAAGGAAGATCACACGACCGATTTCCTGGGCAATGATGTTTTTAGATGCAGCCACCGTTTTTGTGACGGATGCAGCTTCCTCATTGTTGAGCTGATTGTTGGCAATGCTGTTTTCAATAAGCGCTGCAACATTTGTTTGAACTAATCCAGCCAATTCCAGCTTTGCAAGTTCAGTCGCCTGAAGTTTGGCAGCCGATTGTGTTTCCGCAACAGAATTTCCGGTAGCTACAATGTATAGCGGATAGCCGTTTTCATCTTGCTTGTACTGAAGCTCCCAGGATTTTTCGATTTGTTTGTCCATTGGCAACGCACCCGGAGCTACGTACCACCCTTTACGCCTGAATCTTTTGGCTTCTTTCCTGGCCTTTTTATAGGCCTTTTTCTTCATCTCTTTTTTAGCTGCTTTGTTGGGATTTTTTGCAGCAGTTGACTCGCTAATTGGAGCTAATAGTACCAATGCGATTAGAATTGTGAAAAATACTTTTAACGTTTTCATGGTAAATTTATTTTGTTTGATCAAGTGAAGACAATTATTAGGCCAAAGTGAAAAAACGGAGTCAAATAAAAAATTCACTTTTGTATTTATTGAAGATAAAAGGCAAACGATTGAATATTTTAAAGGTCTATCTTTAATTTTTTCGAGATAGAATTTTTTTAAAAAATAATTAATCTTACCGGTTTACTCCCCCAAATTATAGTCACTCTGAGCGTAGCGAAGAGTCGGGTAGCTATGTTGGAGATATCCGGCTGCCCGTGAGCTTACAATATTGCAGATAACTAACCGACTCATTCGGGGTAGGCCTTCAGAGTGACTACTCATTTATTTAGACTTTATTATTTTATGGATTGATTCAAGAATCTTTTTGTAAGGATTAAATATTGGTAGAATATACTCACAGAAATAAAGGAGACGAAATACGGGTTTACTGAACTTTTAACATTTAAACAACTGTTGATGCTTTATTCAAATAAATAGGTTAGTTCAGGCAATACAAATCCGGCTCCCCTTTTTGGGATTTTATATCTGCTTTTGCAAGCTGGGAATTGGGGGGGCTCTATCTTTTATAAATCTGCATGGAGGGTCGGAATTACTCCGGACTTCAGGTAACTGACTGAAATCAACTTTACATTCAGTGAATGGATGAAGATCAAAAGGAACCATTGCAACAATATGTGATTGCATCGAAAATTTTACCTTTCCAGTTTTTGCCTCTTCAAAATCCTCAATTTGAGATTCAATATGGTCACAATCCATTGGTGGCCAGAATACAGGATCTGTGCCTGTATATTGGCGCCTGAGTTCACAAGGGCTTGGCCCGTCATATTCATGGTGCTCATGGCCAAAAGGGTGAGTAGTATAAATCAATTGCCATGGAAACATCATAGTACATACGATGATCAGCAATAATATGGATTTGGCTTTCAACATAACTAACAAAACTAACAACTCAATTGTTGAAGGAAAAGTTTTACTTCGTTGTTATTTTTAATAAAACAGAAGAAACTCGAGATTACAGATTATTGAAGACATTCTAAAAAAGATTAATAATGGAAAAAAAACTTGTCTTAACAAAAGACTGATATTTAGTATATTTGCAACTGCTTAAAGTTTTTATTAGTGAGCGAATGGGTTAATGATAATTTTGCAGAAATCACACATTCCATATACTTTTTAAATTTTTAAGATTTTTTCCATAAATTAATTTCCATAATGAAAGGGATTAATCGATATTTTCTAGTCGGATTTATATTTCCTGCTTTTTTGCTGGTTTCTTTATTTGCCCGGGCTGAAGAATGGCCCACATATATGAATGATGCTCAGAGAAGCGGGGTTTCTACAGAAGGGCTCAAAACTCCGCTCTATCAACAGTGGGCATACATTGCCAAACATCATCCAAGACCAGCCTGGCCTGCACCAGCAGAAACTGATTACTGGCATAGGGAAGCTAAGCTAAAACCTCGTGTGATTTTTGACCGTACCAACCATGTCGTGACCAATAAGGGACTTATATATTTTGCCTCCACAGCAGATGATAAATTATACTGCCTGGATGCCGGTAACGGAAAAGAACAATGGAGTTTTTTTACCAGCGGACCTGTAAGGATTGCCCCAACCATCCATAATGATAGAGTATATTTTGGTTCAGACGATGGTTATGTTTATTGTCTCGATGCAAAAAGCGGGGCATTGAAATGGAAGCTCAATCCCGCTGTTTCAGAACGTTTCCTTCCCGGAAACGAACGCATCATCTCTGTTTGTCCTATACGTACCGGTGTCATTATTTATGATGGTATTGCATATTTTGCGTCTGGAATATTTCCTACAGAAGGTGTTTCCCTTTACGCAGTGAATGCCCTGACTGGTAAAATTGTTTGGAAAAAGTCTGATCTTCAACTTGCTCCCCAGGGATATTTACTTGCAATCGATGAAAATCTTTATGTACCCACCGGTAGAACTCAACCTTATATTTTTAATAGAAAAACCGGGGCACAAAAAGGTATGTTTGAAGGTAATGGTGGCGCCTACGCACTTGTGGTAAATGACACCCTAATATTTGGCGGCGGCGATGAAGGGCGCATCGATGTCAACGCCTCAATCGAAAATACCATTGCTACATTTGGCGGTCTTCAAATTATTGTTTCCGGAAATATATCCTACCTCCGTTCCGATGAAGGAATCTCAGCAATCAGCAGGAAAAAATATATGGACAATTTTTCAGACTGGGAAAAGATAGATGAAAAGCGAAGTGATTGGGCAGAGGAGTTGTGGGATTTACGTGAGCAGAGAAAGGTAGCTGTTTCCCGCAATCAGGATACGGATGCGATAGATAAAAAAATGGAAAAGGTTCTGGAAAAAATAGGAAAACTAGGAACAAAACAGAATGCTACCGAGTCATCCAGTACTTTTTGGAAAACGCAGTTAGAAAATACATATTCCATGATTTTGGCTGGAAATACACTTGTTGTCGGTAAATACAATGAAGTTCAGATATTGGATGCGCACGATGGTAAAATATTGTGGTCATCACCAGTAGATGGAAATGTTTATGGTCTGTCAGCTGCCAATGGCATCCTCTATGCAAGCACCGATAAAGGGAAGATATATTGTTTTAACCATAGCCAGAAGACAAATGCCAATCGTATCCAGCCGGCGATAGTCGATAATCCATACCGCAATCATCCCAATCAAAAAATATATGCAGACCTCGCGGGGGATATTATTGCAAAATCGGGATTGAAAAAAGGCTATTGCCTTGTGATTGAAGCAGGAGAAGGGCAGTTGGTTTATGAATTGGGCAAACGTACGGGTTTGAAAATCATTGGTATTGAAGCGGATGCAGCAAAAGTTTTAAAAGCACGTACCTTGCTCGATCAAGCTGGTCTATACGGATCCAAGGTCACTATTTTTCAGGGTTCCCCCACCAATTTGCCTTTCACCAAGTATTTTGCCAATCTCGTTGTTTGGGGTAGTTCACCGGATAAGAGTATGATTGCAACCACTCCGGAGGAGGTTCTGCGGATGGTGAAGCCTTTTGGTGGAATGGCCATTATTTCCAGTAATAGCGCCAACATCCAAAGCCTAAAAAGCTGGATATCGAAATCAGCTAAAACCAGCTGGGAAATTAAGCAGGGGATAGGTGCTTTTGCCAGCTTCACAAAAGGTTCAGAGCCTGGTTTTGGTGAATGGACACACCAATATGCCGATGCTGGAAATACAGCGAGCAGCATGGATGAGATTCAGGGGGCTATGCAAATCCAATGGTACGGAAAACCCGGTCCAAGGCAAATGATCAACAGGCACAGCCGCTCCGTTTCCCCGTTGGTGAAAGACGGGCGATTGTTTGTGCCCGCAGATAACCGCATCATAGCAGTGGATGCATACAATGGCACTAAACTTTGGGACAAAGATGTTCCAAATTCCCGTCTCCTCGGAGCGCTGAAAGATTTTGGAAATCGTGTTCTAACGCAGGATATGATCTATGTAGCTGCCAAAAATGAATGCATTGGATTTGACGTTAAAAATGGCCGGGAAAATGTCCGGTTAAAGGTGCCCCAGCTCATCAAAGGGCAAACGCTCGATTGGGGTTATATCGCTTCTGTTGGTGATCAAATATACGGTAGCGCAAAGAAAGCCGGAGCTCAATTTACGATCCTCGGCAGATTTAACTGTGATGATTTTGAAGGCGATGACCGGGACATGGTTACAGGGGATTACCTGTTTTCCATGAACAGACATTCGGGTAAAAAAATATGGACATATAAGAATGGTGTTGTATTCAATAATACCATAACCCTGGGAGGTGATTATATTTATTTTGTAGAAAGCAGAAACAGTCTGGCCATTTCAGATTTGGACGGCAGGATGCGTATAGACCACTTTTGTAAAAAAGACAATTACGTCGTTAAACTCCATAGGATTACAGGAGAAAAGATCTGGGAAAAACCTTACCATTTCCCGTTTGAGCAAATTATGTATCTTTCTTTTGCTGATAATATTTTACTCGTAACTGGTTCCTATAATGTAAAAAGCAATGTACACTATGGTCTTTTTGCATTCGATGGTAGCACAGGAAAGGAGCTGTGGCAAAATAGCTACAAAGGAGGTGATACCGGAGGATCTCATGGCGAACAATGGCAGCATCCTGTGATTATCAAAAACAGGATTTATAGTTTTCCTTACGATTTTGATCTCCACACTGGAGAGCAAGGCGGGATCATTCTCACAAAAGGTGGTTGCGGAGGATTTTCGGGATCGGCAAACAATTTATTTGCAAGGAAATCTAATCCCGCCATGTTCGACCTTACGCCAGGTGAACAAGAAGGAACAGGCTTAACAAAAGTTAACCGTCCTGGTTGCTGGATCAATATCATTCCGGCAAGCGGACTCATATCCATTCCGGAATCTAGCAGCGGATGTACCTGCGATTACCCAATACAGACATCTTTTGCTTTTATTCCAAGATAATGAGTTGATCATGGATTAGAAGGTAGTCAGCATTTTTCATGGAATATTGTCTGTTGCAATCACTAAAAAGCCATGGTCTGTGGCTCACAGACCATTAAACAAATCAAATTTTTGGTATGTGAGCCACAGACCGAGATACGGTATGTTAACCCGATTGCCCTGCAACCCTGGTTGAAATATCATCAAATTATTATAAATTTGATTATTGTGTTGGTGGCACGAGTAGAAAATCACATTTTTATAAACCTTAAGCAAATCCAACATTATTCACCGAGAAATTAATCGATAAATAAACACATACATAAACCCATAATATCCTGAAATGAAATTAATTAAAAACAGCTATGTGGTCTTCATCGTGTTGGCCCTATTCGTCAATGCCTGTACAAGTGATCGTTCCTCTGAAAAAAAACTTCCAGAACCAGATCCCAACAATGCCGGACTTAAATTACCGGATAATTTTGGCGCCATTGTTACAGCCGATAATCTTGGAAGAGGAAGGCATATTACCGCCAATGACAACGGCGATCTTTATGTAAAATTACGGAATGTCAATAATGGTCATGGAATTATTGCATTGAGAGATATTGATGGAAATGGAATTATGGATGAACAAAAGGGTTTTATGCCTTATGGTGGAACTGGAATTGCCATTCATAATGGATATTTGTATTGCTCATCAGATTCGAATGTTTACAGATATCAGTTGAAGAAAGATGAGCTGGTTCCCTCCTCTGAAATGGAATTGATTGCCACCGGTTTTCCGAAGCAGGGTCCGCATGCAACGAAACCCATAACCTTCGACAATGAAGGCCATATGTACGTGACCGTTGGTGCCCCGGTAAATGCGGGTGAAGAAAAGGCATTTTCCATGGAATCTCCGGGCATTGATCCGAGTCCTTATATTGAAAGGCAGGCAGGCATCTGGCAGTTTGACGCCAATAAACCAAATCAATCTCAAAAAGATGCCTACCATTATGCAATTGGTGTACGTAATGGTTTGGCAATGGATTGGAATTTCGAGACTAATGCACTTTACGCCGTAAATCATGGTCGCGATCAATTGGGTGGCTTTTGGCCTAGGGTTTACACGCTGGAACAAAATGCTGATCTTCCGGCAGAGCAATTTATCAAAATCAACAAAGACCAGGATTACGGCTGGCCATATTGTTATTACGATCATTTTCAGAATAAGCAGATACTCGGTCCGGAATTTGGAGGAGATGGTAAAATAACCGGAAGATGTGAGAATATTGAGCCCCCATTATTATCTCTTCCCGCCCATACCGCACCAAATGACCTGATATTCTATACTGGAAATATGTTCCCTGAAAAATATAAAAATGGTGCTTTCGTAGCGCTTCATGGTTCCTGGAACCGTGCTCCTTTTGCTCAGATGGGTTATTCAATTGTTTTCCTTCCATTTAAAAATGGCAAACCAACAGGAGAAATTGAAGAGTTTGCTACGGGTTTTGCGGGTAAAGATGAAATAAAAGCACCGACAGATGCAACATACCGTCCAACTGGATTGGCCCAGGGGCCGGATGGCTCTCTATTTATTGTAGATTCTTTAAAAGGTCGTGTCTGGAGAATTTATTATTATAAGTAGACAAGCGCTCCCCAAACATCCTTTAATTGAATGCAAGTCATTTTGTTTTGAACTATGATTCTTTTGATTAAATGAATACTATGATTAAAAAAGAATATCCAAAAGATGAAAGGTAATCATGCTCTGGAAGTTTAGTGAAAAAAAATCATAGTTCAGACAATGGGTAGAGGTCTTGAACTATGATTATACTGATTAAATGAATATCTTCAAAGTGAGTTGATCGGTCAATTCGTGAGAATTAGTGAAAAAAAATCATAGTCCATCACAAAATCATTTCCAATCATAGTTCAGACATAATTGATTAAGTAACTTGAAAAGTTTTAAACTATGCTTATCTAAAAAAAGAATACTATGATAAATAAGGATTATCCGGAAAGTGAGCTGACCGGGAAAATCATAGGCTGTGCTATGGAGGTTCACAAAATACTTGGGAATGGATTTCAAGAAGTCATCTATCAAAGGGCTATGGCCATAGAAATGGCCAATCAAGGTTTAGAGTTTAGCCGCGAACATGAAATGGAAATAAACTATAAAGGTGTGCAAATTGGTACCCGAAGGGTTGATTTTTTTGTGGAAGGTAAGATTATGGTTGAATTGAAAGCAATTATTCAAATGGATAATGTGCACCTTGCACAAGCTATTAACTATCTCGAAGCCTACGGTCTTTCAATCGGTCTGCTAATTAGTGTCTCTTTTAAATCATGTAACTAAAAGATTATCAATAAATTAAGGTCAATTTTTTATGTGAATCTTTTCGCTATTTATTAGGTTTTTTCAGTTAAAATGCAGATATTCAGG
>JAJRQT010000222.1 GCA_024280115.1 Bacteroidota bacterium
AATCCCCTCCCTGATTTGATCCCGAGATTTTTCAAGAGAAATTCTCGGCTCGGCACCACAAACGAGAACGACCATCGGACACCCAAGCGCTTCCGCTTCATCAATTGCCAATCTATTGTCATTGAGCGCTTCTTTTCTTTTAACAGAATCGATGGATGGGAAAAAACCTCCTCTCACCAGGCTGATAATTTCCAAACCATTGGCGCGCAACATCTCTCCGGTTTTAGTGATCTTCCGTCCTTCTAGCGTATCTCGCCATACGGAAATTCCACCAATTCCAGCTTTCCCAAATTCTTCAGCAGATTGCTCTATTGCCCATGGTTTCGTGGTGATGGTATGAACGCAAAGCTTCGTAAGATCACTTATTTGATTTGCCATTATTTTCAAAATTCGTTTGGCTCTACTGTTATTTTAATAAAAATGAGTGAATGCAATAATGATTTAATGCTACAATGAATCTAAAAACCGAATCACATTCACAGAAAATTTCACAGCCTTTCTTCACATTTCCATTTTTTAATTTTTATTATCGCATTACATCATTCTATCATTGCAGCTTTTATTAGCTAATGCAATTATAAAATGTATAATAATTCTCTTTATCAATGATTCGCTGAAGATATAGCGCTACCTCTCTGGCATGATAATCTCCCCACATGCTCGATTCTCCATTGGCTATTTTAGAACCTTCCGGTACATGATCCCATCCGTTGGGCTGGTGATAAATGGAATGTAGAATTAATCCCTGATGGCTTGAATCAGCACTGATATATGGCTCGTCAAACAGCGTATTGAGTACTGCTAATCCGGCCTGGTAATATTTTTTGGATGACTCTTCATCTGATGTGGATAAATATTTGCCAAGCCTTAAAAGTCCTTGTGCTCCAATTGCTGCTGCAGAACTATCGACCGGTTCAATGTCATTATAGGGATCAGCAGAACGTTCCAGGTAATTGCCCAGCTTGTGTAGCAATGGTGCGCCGGTATCCCAATATGGAATTCCATCTGTTGGCGTGTGATCAATATAGAAATCGCAGGAGGCTTTTGCTGCTTTTAACATAAATTCTTCGATAGCGGGTCTTCCGCCAAAGGCTGTTAATTCATTGTCATCCAGGGTTTTTAAAAATTCAAGTTCCTCTGCAAAACCGCACATTGCCCATGCCAGTCCGCGCGTCCATGTAGATCGACCGGTATATCCCTGCTGCGCATTCGGGCAACGGAAATTCCCATCGTTTGTATTGAAAATAGCTTCGTGTGCCGTTCTTCCCCAAATATCATAGTAATCGCGGCCATCTCCATAATATACACAATGATCGGCGGTCGCTTTCATGTGCTGAATTGCCCTGCCCAAAAGGTTAATTTTCATATCATTGTCCGCTTGCAATACATGCCCCATGGCATGACTTAACATCAGTATTCGGCACGAGCGAATTGTATCAACAAAAAGAGAATGTGGTCCATTAAAGGAATATATAAAACCACCATCTTTGATGTTTGTCCATCTGCTGGCCTGCACGGCCCCTGAAACTTTTAATGCCAATTCGTAGAAATTTTTCTCCCACTCATCGAACGGGATTCTTTCTTCCTTCATCAATCGGAGTAAATTTCCGTAAGTGGAAATGTTGTTAAATCCATGATCATGTACACCAATGTGACTGATGTGAGTGGCCATTTCCTGTACTGTCTGCTGCCTCCCGTACTTCAGAAATTCTTTTCCGCCAGTGGCATCAAACTGCAGGATCGCCGAGCCAAACTCAAATCCCTGGGTCCACTCCGTCCAGCCTTTTGTAGTGTATTTTCCATTAATGGTAAAGACAGGAGAGCCATTTGAGTGGTCGTATTCATTTTCAATCAATTTTACCTTTTCTCCTGACAGATCCCAAAATTTTGACAGTTTCCCACGAAGGTCTTCGGTTTTGAGCGAATAATTTATTTTTATCATTTAACTGGTTTATTGATAATTCAAAACTAAAAGAATATGAAAATACAGTAAATGGATTAATACCCCTATTGCTGGTACTTTTTTTTCATCTGCATTCGAAATGCAGACGGGCTTGCCCCTACTTTCTTTCTAAATAACCGCGAGAAATAGGATGGATCTTCATAACTCATCTTAAAGGATATTTCTTTGTTGGAAAGGTCGGTATAGATTAAAAGGCGTTTAACTTCCAACACAATTCTTTTAATGATGAATTCTCCGGCATTTTCACCGGTAATTAACTTTACAATTTTATTCAGGTGTGCCGGACTTTCATTCAGCAAATCTGCATACTCCTTTACAAGATGGACCTCTCTGAAATTCTGCTCCACAAGGCTTCTGAACTTGTTGACCAGAAGGAAAGTCGGATCTTTAATGATGTCTTTATCAAAATAATTCCTATTGAAGAAGTAGCGGCATTTCAACAGAAAAATATGCAGATAACTCCGCAACACGTCCTCCCTGATCTCTGAATCTCTTTTATAATCTTTACGGAGGTGTTTGATAATATCGAGCAATTCATCAAATTCTTCCCTGGTAAGATTGAGGATTGGCTCTGAGGTATTGTTGTTAAAAAAAGGAAGCGTTATTAAAAGGTCTTCATCCTGTAATCCCAATGAATAAAAGTCCCGGGAAAAAACCATTAAAAATCCATGATAATGCTCTTCTCTTGAAATGAGGTGTACCTGGCCCGGAGTGAGAAAATGAATGCTGTTACTTTTTATTGAAAAAGTATTGAAGTCAATCATGTGACTGCCGGCGCCATTGATAAATATACAAATCTCATAGTAGGCATGCCGATGTGCTTGCTCGGTCTTATGGGGATATTGCCTGTTTTTTATGGTTTTTCCTTCCACCTCATATATATGAAAGGCGATCTTTTCATCGACTTCAGGCAGTTCATAGATGTGTATATTTTTTAGCATTCAGAATTTCGGAAAGGCTAAAGATAGGAAGTAAAGTTGTTAAGTAAATTTTCAATGCACAATTAAAACAACTAAAGTTTCGTACTTACCATCAATGAAATTATTTCTAAAAATCCGGTAAATCCACAATCCTGGGAATCCTTAATTCTGCCCTGAAAATAGTCCTTCAATCACCTTTTTTGTGAGCTGTCCTTTATAAACCACCAATCGATATTTTAAAATTGTCGGTGTTTTATCTGACACCAAAACCGGCTCTCTTCCGGGATAAGCAGGATTTTGCATGCTTCCCTTTTTCCTTAAAATCCATTGTTCCGGAAACATGGGGTTGTCCGGATGGCTCATCATAATGATCCCTGCATTTCCACCATCTTTAGCCAACGACCCGGAAACATTCATCCATGGCCCGGCGCTAACTGCCACCACCAACGGGGTAACTTCACCATTCTCAGAAGTGAATTTGATATCTTCAGGCATTTTCATACGAACAGAAAATCCACCGTATCCTTTTTTATCATCAGAACCACCGATTTTCAAATCCGGCTCCAGTGCCAGGAGTGAAATTTCAAAATCGATCACACGATAGTTTTCTACTTTTGCATGTACTTTGATTATTGAATTTTCCTCCAGAAAAGGCTTTTTATTTCCATTACCATCTTTCCACAAAGGCGATTCCCAATACGTCTTGGTAACTAAAGAAATTGAACCATCCTTTTTCTCCCCCTGCTTAACCTCCAGAACGTTCCATTCAAAATCTTCACTCACCCATGCATCTCCGATTTTTTTCTCACCGATAAATAATTGGTGCCAGGCCCAGAAAATGCCATGATGATGCAAGTGATCTTTTGGCGAATCCTCGGTGAGTTCAAAGCCATCAATTCCATAAAGCGGATGGATGTAGTCAGCCCTTGGGTATTGACCATCTTTTGATTTTGTCTTTTCCTGGTAAAAAAGCACCTTTTTCCCATCCTCTTTGATCCATGCTCCATCTTCCGTTTTTTCAAATGTGAGCGTTTGCGCCTGTGAGAGAAATGAATATAGAAAAAGCAGGGTAAATGTTATTTTTTTCATGAGTTAAAAAGATTTGCAATGATAATTCAATTTTGTATTTATGATACAATATCGTTTAGTTAAGAGAATTATTGTCTGACCTCACCCTTCACCCTTTCCAGAGAGGGATAATAGGTGCTTAACTAAACGATATTGATTTTTGATATTTATGATTATACCACGAATTTAATGGAAACTATTTGAAAAAGATCGAAGTATTAAAATGTTGAGGGTTCAGAAAAATAGGGAACAATAGAATTTTTAACCATATTCCTCCATTCAAAACAACATTCATTAACTTCCGACTAATCACTATTTTCATTAAAATAACAGAACCATATTTAAAATTCTCTGACCTTGATGTTTCTGAAATGCACCGTATTTCCATGGTCCTGGAGCATGATGTAACCTTCGGATGCCTGTCCGAAATTCTTATATTCTTTATATTTTGAATAATTGACCAACGCCCTGAATATCTGGCTTCCACGCTTATATTCAACTACTTTTTGCTCATTAAGCCAATGCTCAACATAATCGTCTTTCACGATGATCCTCGCTCTGTTCCAACGATCAACACCACGAAAACCTTTACCTCCTCCGGGTAAGGACAGATTTTCTGCGGTAATCAGATCATACAATGAAGCAACTGTTCGATTCCCCTCAATACCGTGTTTCGCATCCGGATGCTTGTCATCGTCCAGTATCTGATATTCCATTCCAATGCCCCATCCTTTGCTTTCGATCAATTCAGGATCGACAAAATACTTGATTCCACTATTGGCGCCTTCGGTAATTTTGAAATCTACAATCAACTCAAACTGGCTAAATTTCTCCCTTGTAATGATGCTCCCTCCACGAGCGGAATCGTCACCTCCGGATTCTAAAACTGTCAAGACGCCATCTTTCATTTCCCATCCTCGATCAGGAAAATTATCTGAACCTGTACTTCGCCAGCCTTCTGAGGTCTTTCCATCCCAGAGCAATCGCCAGCCTTTTCTTTTTTCGTATGCCGACATTGTATTTGGGATATAGTTGATTTCTCTAACACCGGGATCCATAGGCCAACGTTCCACTTCAAGGTCTGAGGTCTTTATCCGTATATTTCTCCAGCGCACTTCTGACCCCTCTTTTTCTTTATTATCACCAATGCTATGCACTTGTAATCCAATAAATCCCCGGACATCCACATCATCCACCACATTCGAGCAATTCACACCATTGATCCAAATCCTGAGCGAATTTCCTATGGCTTCGATTCTATATTTATTCCATGCACCATTTATAAATGCTGCCCTACCCTTTGGATTTTCGGCCAATGCATACAGCCAACCTCTTCGCGCTTCATCATATATCCCTCCGCTGTAAGCCCTTGGACTCGGATCGATTTCGGCCTGGTATCCATGTACCCTTCCGTCTCGATATTGCTTATTGCTTTGGCTTCTGAATTGAATTCCTGAATTCAACCGTGGATCAACTTTCACTTCTGTTTCAAAAATAAAATCACCAAAAGATTCTTCAGTACACATAAAACTGTTGGTGGTATTCAATATAGAAACACCAACAATCTGATCTTCTTCAATGCGGTATTCAGCGGCTCCATTAAGTTGCTTCCACCCTGTAAAATCTTTTCCGTTAAACAAGGATTTCCAGCCAGCCTGAGCTATGGATGAAAATGAAATTATGATGAAGGTGATAAAAATAAATCTTTTCATGTGTGTAGGGATAAAAAAATGAACTGAAATTCAGATTGTAAAAATGAGAGAATATTCCATGAGTTTCAAGGACTATTCAATTGTTTTTTAGGATAAATCTGTTTGATAATTCTATGTATTCTATTCTGAATCTGTCTTGAAAGTCAGCGTTTAATTCAGAAATTAATATTCAATCAATTACTAATTAGAGCCTATCCAAAAAGTCGATAAAATTCGAAAAAATTAATGCCTTTTTAAATAAACCCACCCCTATGCCCCTCCAGAGAGGGGAATATAGGTATTAATTTTTTTGAATTTACGAACAATCATAGTTTATAGACATGCTCTAATTAATCCAAATTCTATCTATGCTTTCACCATGACAACTGTTACACTGGCCCGTTTTTATGATGGAATTCATATTTTTCATACTACCCGTAGTTCCGGTAACTGTCGCATACAATCCATTATTGAAATCAATATTTTCTGAGGTGAATAGATTCCCCTTACCATCCACTTCAATGGTTTTAATTAATACACCTGTTTCATTAGGGCCAGTGTAAAGTCTAATTGTAGCATTGGCATAGGGGGTGGTTTTTAACGAATCATACACGCTTCCGGCTGCCGCAAACCAACCTTCACCACTACCTCCTGAAATATGGCAATTCATGCAATCTTCCCCATTTTTATGACTTTCAAATTCGTTGTGACGACTGATCACCGTTTCATTTTCTCCAAATTCTTCCTCTTCACAGGAAACCAGGGAAATCGCCACAATCATAATAAAAATAAGGACACTAAGGTTTTTAGTCCGCATAACTGACAATTTATTGAGTTAAAAAAATGAATGTAATAGTAAAACAATATTATTGATTATTTATTTTATTTATTTAAAAATACAAGGTCATAATATTTCCCTACTTTAAATAGTTTATGTAATGCGGGAAGTAACCTAAAAGACTTTCTGTATAGAAAATATTTGCGTGGAAGAATTCACAGAATAAATCAAACAGTATGACAGATCAACAACGAGTTGAGATTAAAGAAAAAGTGCTCCAGGAAATAACAAAGACACAGAAATCCATAGAAGATTACCGGGAATTGACCAAACCTATTTCTCCTGAAAATGCTATTGGCCGTATCTCCCGTATGGATGCCATCAATAATAAAAGCGTGGCAGAGGCTGCACTTCGACAAGTGGAAGGAAAATTAAAAAATCTCCATAATGTATTGGATTCCATAGATGATAAGGATTTTGGGATTTGTTTAAAGTGCCAAAATCCCATACCCATTGGTCGGATCCTCTTAATGCCTCAAAGTCGGTACTGTGTGAATTGTGCAAGCTAAAATGTGTCACCAAATATCGATTTACAATCAGCAATTGGCTAAAATCGACTACAATTTGAAAATTTCAATCTCTCATTTCGCTTTATTGGCAGGTAATATCTAATTTCGGCCTTCTAATATGAAATAGTATATTGACTGAAGGTAGAAAGCAGAATTTTTAGCTAACGGCCTGAATTCGTAATAAATAGAAAGAAGTATTTAAATATTATAATCTGAAGGCTTAATACTTATTGCTCATAGCTCAACATGTCCATCGAGGTAAAAAATTTAACAAAGGTTTTCAATGCTCAGTCCGCTGTGGATGATATCTCATTCACTGCACAAAAAGGTGAGATCGTTGGTTTTCTTGGCCCGAACGGCGCCGGAAAATCTACGACTATGAAAATTATTTCTGGCTTTATACCTCCAACAGATGGTGTTGTAAAAGTCTGCGGTTTTGATGTAGTACAGAAGTCAATTCAATCACGGCAAAATATAGGATATCTTCCGGAGCACAATCCTCTTTATTTGGATATGTACGTTCATGAATACCTGTATTTTGTGGGTTCACTTCATATTTCAAGCAAAAGGTTCTTGCGTGAAAGAGTTCCTGAAATGATTGAGTTGTGTGGGTTGCAAAAAGAACAGAATAAACTCATCAGGGCCTTGTCAAAAGGTTATCGACAGCGTGTTGGGTTGGCGCAGGCATTATTGCATAATCCTGAAGTATTAATACTGGATGAACCTACAACCGGCCTGGATCCGAATCAGATTATCGAGATCCGAGAGCTGATCAGAAGTGTTAGTAAAGACAAAACTGTGATTTTCTCGACTCATATTATGCAGGAGGTACAGGCATTGTGTAGTAGGGTTTTAATCATTAATAATGGCAGGCTGGTCGCTGATGATGTTCCTGAAAAACTAAAAAATATCCAGGAGGAAACCGTTGTCATTTCCATTGAATTTAAGGAAAATATAAACCCGGAGCTGTTAAAAACAGTTAGTGGTATTATTTCAGTAAAACAAAAAGATCAGATTATACTGTTAGAAGCTGAAAAGGATATTGATGTTCGCCCAGCTATTTTTAAATTTGCCACGGAAAACGGTTACACCTTGGTTGGGATGAATCAGGAAACCAAATCGATGGAAGATGTTTTTAGACAATTAACAAAGAGCTAGCGATCAAATGATCCAAATTCTATTAAAAGAAATCAATGTTTTTCTCAACTCGCTGATAGCCTACATTATCATTGCGGTATTTCTCACAGGTATTGGTCTGTTAATGTGGGTATTTCCGGAAACAAGCATGCTCAACTATGGTTTTGCTGATATGAGTTCGTTTTTTTCACTCAGCCCTTATATTTTCATGTTTCTGATACCAGCCATCACCATGAGGATGTTCAGTGAAGAAAAGCGCGGTGGAACCATGGAATTATTGCTTACCAGGCCGATCAGAGATATAGACATTATTATGGGAAAATACCTTGCGGGGGTTTTCCTGGTCGCTTTTTCGATTTTGCCCACCCTCTTGTATTATTTCACCATAAGATATTTGGGAAATCCTGTTGGAAATATCGATACTGCCAGCGTAATAGGATCGTATTTTGGGCTCTTTTTATTGGGCGCCGTTTTTACATCAATCGGTATATTTTCGTCTTCATTTACCGAAAACCAGGTGATCGCATTCATTATTGCCGTATTCCTGTGCTTTTTCCTTTATTTTGGATTTAATGCAATATCTTCAGTTGGCACACTCAGTGGAGTTTCTGACTTCATCGATCAAATTGGCATTTTATACCACTATAATTCCATGAGTAAGGGGTTGATCGACACAAGGGATCTGATGTATTTTGTAAGCATCATAAGCACCATGCTTTTATTAACCAATCTGATATTGAGGAGTCGGAAATGGTAAATTTGAATAGTAAAAAACTGGAATCTATACTTTATTTCCTGATTGGATTGTTTGTGATTATTGTCGCCAACCAACTTTCATCCAGGCTGTTTTATCGTTTTGATCTCACCGAGGAAAACCGTTATACCATTTCTGAAGCCTCTAAAAATATACTTGAAAACCTCGATGATGCGGTTTACGTGGATGTGTATCTGGAGGGAGATCTACCTGCAGCTGTTAAAAGGCTGCAAAAGAGCGTAAAGGAAACACTTGATGAATTTAAAATATACGCAGGTAGCAATCTTCAATTTCGATTTGTTGATCCTTCAACTGCAAAAAGCTCAAAGGCGCGGCAGGAATTTTATGAGAGCCTGATCAAAAAAGGAATTCAAGCCACTAATCTTTATGACAATGTAGATGGTAAACGATCACAAATACTGGTTTTCCCGGGGGCAATTATAACTTATGGTACCAGGGAAATGGGCGTAACATTTTTAAAAGGCAATAAATCCTCCTCTCCACAGGAACAACTGAATCAGTCCATCGAAGGGGTTGAGTACGAATTATCTAGCGCGATTAAATCATTAACCGAACAAAAAACAAAACGGATTGCTCTGCTAAAAGGCCACGGAGAATTGGATACACTTCAGGTAGCAGGCCTTACCGCTGAGCTGATGAATAAATATAAGGTTTTCCACATAGATCTGACGAAAAGGTCTAATCTTTTGGGTTTTGATGCAATTATCCTGGCCAAACCAAAAAATCCATTTAATGAATTTGACAAATATAAAATTGATCAATTTATCATGAGGGGTGGTAAAGCAGTGTTCCTGATTGATGCGCTGAGTGCAAATATGGACAGCGTTGACAATGAAAATAATTTAGCTTTACCATTTGAGACCAACCTGGAAGACTTGTTTTTCAAATACGGCTTTAGAATCAACCGGGATCTGATCCTTGATATGAATGCCGCCCCTTATCCTGTAGTTGTTGGCAATATGGGAGACAATCCCCAAATCAAACTTTTACCATGGCCATTTTTCCCGATTGTCAATGAGTTTACCAACCATCCGACAGTCAGGAATCTGAATGCTGTTGTTACAAAATTTATAAGTACCATCGATACCCTGAAAGCTGAAGGGATCAGAAAAATTCCTCTTATGAATACTTCGCAATATTCAAAAGTGCTCAATTCGCCGGTAAGGGTGAGCATAAATGAATTGAAAAAAGATACGAAACCTGATTTTTTTAATTCGGGACCTCAAACAACAGCTTGGATTTATGAAGGGAAATTTACCTCTCTGTTTAAAAATAGATTCCTGCCGGATAATGCCGACAAATCCAGTTTTATTGCCGATGGAAACCCGACTAAGATTTTAATCGTCTCAGATGGAGATATCGCGAAAAATGATTTCAATCCAAAGACAGGCCAACCGGTTGAGCTGGGATTTGATCAATTTACAAAAACAAGGTTTGCAAATGCTGATTTTCTCGTTAATACCATGACCTATCTTGTGGAAGAAGATGGGATCATTAATACAAGATCAAAGGAAATAAAAATCAGACCGCTTGATAGTGTTAAAATAAAATCACAAAAAACAATTTGGCAATTAATAAACTTAGTACTCCCTATTTTACTCATTGTAATTTTTGGAATAGTAAAATATTTGATGAGAAAACACAAATACACCAGGTTTAAAACAAATAAATTAGAAAATAATAGATGATATTTTTATGAATCAGAAACAGAAAAATATTGTGCTATTATTCATCCTCGGACTTTTGGTAGTCAGCGCCATAATTTTTGGATTAACCGGAGAGCAAAGTATAAACACCATTAAAAATAAAGAGATTTTCAATGTTCAGGACTCTTCACTTGTTGACCAAATCACCATCAGATCAAAAGTAAAAAACATAATATTAAAAAAAGATGCCGGGACGTGGATGATAAATGACGAATTTAAGGCAGAACAAAATATTGTTAAGGTGCTCTTATCAATTTTAAAAGATGTTGAGGTCGTTAGAAAAGTACCTAAAACCCAGGAAGAAGACATTTACAAATACATAATAGACGAAGGTTACCTGATTGAAATCTCAGGAAATGGAAAACTGATCAATTCTTTCTATTCTTCAGGAAATGCTAATAAAACGATTTCGTACATGATGACAATTGATAGCAATGATCCTATGATCGTAAATATCCCAGGTTATGAAAGCTATGTAGCTGGCATATTTGAAATACCAGTAAACGATTGGAGGGATCGATTAATTTTGAGTACAAGTTGGAGGACGCTGCAAAAACTAAATATTGATTATGTGGAGTATCCGCAATACAATCTGAATATTAAGTTCAATTTTAATTTTTTACGAATTGAAGGGGTATCAAATCTTGACACAGTCAGGATGATGTCATTTATTGAAAATTTTAATTATGTGAATGCGGACAGGTATTTGGATAAAGGTCAGATCGGAAAGTATGATAGTTTACTCAACACTCCTCCCACAGTTACCCTTTCCATCGAAGATATTGATACTAAAAACTCTAAAAGCATTAATTTCTATCCCGCTATTAAAAATGATCCGATGATGCTTGGATTTGTGAAGGAGGATAATCAAATGGTACTTTTCGAAGCTAATAGAATACAAAATCTATTCGCCGTTAAATCTGACTTTGAAATAGCGTTGAATGATGGTCAGGAATAAGGCTAACAAAAATCCATGCCGACACTCATTAATAAAACAATTAAAAAAGCATCATATTTTCATAAAATGTCCCCTTTGAGTCAATGGCATCAATTCGGAGGGATGGATTATATTAATATATCACTTCAATGTTAAATGAAACATTTGCAAAGAATGAAGTCCACCCGCCTATACTTGATTCACGAAAATATGTCTTACCCCCTTTTATTAACTTTGCTCCATAGGTTATTTGAAATGCCTCTTCAGTCTTAAAATCTGGAATAAATTCTACCGAAACATAAAAATCACTATTAAATACAAGGTTATGTCTGGCCAAATCAACGACATTCCATTTACCTTGTATAATTGATGTTTTTATTATTACATCTTTAGTATTAATTTTTTCATTAGGATATCCTTCCGAGTTATCATATATATTAATTCGAAATATGCAAGAGTCAACACTTGAATACAATATATACATATTCAGGTTTTTAATCTGTACAGGAGTTTTACTTGGTTTCACAAAAAAGGCAATTTCATAAATATCTTTATCTATATATGCCGGAGCTGAAAGTAAAGGTGAATGTCCTCTTGTTCCATATTTTTTAATCTTTGGTTCCCTGGCATATATTTTTATCTCTTCCAAAATTGCAACTTTTCTCTTCAATCCTATATCACGATTTGTAGAATCAAGCATTTCTATAATAGGAATTTGACGCTGTTCAAATCCCACGTGAGAAAACGTTAAAGTATCGTAAAGTAAAGAATCTAGTATTGAAAGATTAAAATTCCCATCAAAATCAGAGACCGTACCAAAATTCTTATTTACTCAAGTTTCGCAGTTAAATAACTGCTTGAAAATCAGAGAATAAGATAAAGAAAAAGCAACATGAAAATTTGGTTAAAAGACTGTTTTTCAGTAATTTAACATAGTTTCCAAACACA
>JAJRQT010000223.1 GCA_024280115.1 Bacteroidota bacterium
GCGAATCTCTGACCGTTAATAGCCTGAATATCTGCATTTTAACTGAAAAAACCTAATAAATAGCGAAAAGATTCACATAAAAAATTGACCTTAATTTATTGATAATCTTTTAGTTACATGATTTAAAAGAGACACTATTTAGATTTATGATCTTTCATATAATACTCCAAAACTTTCATGGCAAATCTGCCGGAAACAACTGCTGCTCCACCCCCCATTTCCATTCCTACACCAATGGCCTCAATTATTTCTGCCTTTAATGCCGCAGAACTCAAAGCCTCTTTGATGTGCCATTCCATGCATGGCTCACAGTTAGTATATATAGAAATGCCAATTGCAATCATCTCTTTATATTTTTTGCCCAGTTTTCCCACAGAAAAAGCCTGATTTTCCATGTCGATAAAAGCGTTGTAAACTTTTGATTTTTCCTGATAGTAAACGTGAGATTTTTTTCGATCGGCGATAAGTGATTCAATTTTTTGAATATCTGAATTCGTAAGATTCATTTAAGTATATTTTAGTTATTTGTTGTTCGAATTTGAGATGGTCATATTAAAAATGAAAATAGGCCATAAATTAAATAATTATTTAAAACATGACCTATAAAGTGTTTAGAAAAAATTGCTGTTCGATTTTATCTAATGTTCAACCTGTCCGGAATATCCTTTAGTTTATAAACTTTCCAAAAAAATGCGTCGGCTGCATGTTGATCGCTTGGGAAGTTTTGCATGGACTGAATTTTGCCATCCTTAATTTTATACAATAACACCCAATTCATATCAAGTTTCAAATCTCCCACACTAGCCCAGCCACGGTGGCAATCAATTACATGATCATCATTACCTTCCAGAATAATGACCTCAGCTTTAAATTTAGCTTTTTGAAGTTGCGTATAGTAAGCAATCACCTCTTCAACACCTCGCTTGGTACCCGCTAAAGGATGATGACCCGGTACGTGCCATTCTATATCCGGAGAAAAAATTTCCCGAAGGCCAACCACATCATTATTTTTATAATATTTAAAAAACTGTTTTACAATTGCTATATTTTCAAGCGCTGTAACATTTAGTGTGTCGTCCATAGTCAAATAAAATTTTAATTAAAAAAATCAATAAAAGTTAAGACATTTTAATCAATTATAAATAAAAGAAATAAATTTTCATAATTAACGATAGTTGCTGTTAATCAACCGCGACAATCTACAAATTTTTTAATTTAATAAAAGCATTATACACCAAAAGTAGAGATGGCTGTTCGATTTAAAACATACTGACTTCTTCAATATTTCTATATTGCTAAATTTACTATTTCATTTATCCTTTGGCAGTTTGTCAAACCAGGTCTTTTTCAAAATCAGGGTTGTCACTAAGGTGATGCATAAAGTAATCATGATTGGAAATATATCCATCAAAATTATGTAAATCGGTAAAACCACCAAAGCTGTTTGCCATACAATTCCAATCGCGATATTAAACACATCCCTCCCAATGTTGATATTTGATTTAAAATCTGGATCTTCAGCAATAACCTTTTCGTGAATGGGTTTCCAGAATCCCCATGGTCTTACATTTTTATAAAATGATTTTAAAACATCATCATCGACAGGTGGTGCGGTATAGGTACCGATCAGGCAGGCGATTACGGAGATTAACAACATCAGCGGAAAAGTGTAGAGGTCTAAAATTCCAGGAAAAATAAACCTGAATGTTAAAGCGGGGATCAACCCTCCAACCATCCCGAAAAAGAATCCGTTTCCATTAAATCTCCACCAGTACCATTTCAATACATTGGCAGCAACGTAACTTCCATAAAGCCCTGAGACGATCCATTGCAACACACTATTTACATCTTTCGCAAAAAAACCGAAGACAATGCTTACTGCTACCATAATAAAACCCGCTACATAATTAATGCTTTTAATTTTAATATTATCTGCCTTAGGATTCATGTATTTCAGGTAAATATCATTTACAATGTATGCCTGCGCCGCATTGAGCGTACCTGCAAAAGTTGACATAAAAGCGGCCAGTAAGCCTGCCAGTAAAAGCCCCAAAAATCCGACCGGTACAAATTGGTTGATGGCCGATGGCAGTATTTGTTCAAAATCCAGTCTTCCGGCAACCATCAATTCAAGTTTATCATAAAACAACAAACCGAGAATTGCAAAACCGGCAATCATAAAATACCTGATTGGCATTAGGATGAACGAAACGGATCCACTCATGAGTGCGGCTTCTCTTTCAGATTTAGTTGAAAGGATTTTTTGCATATCATAATTAGGTGCAGGCCCCGCCAGACTTACCAATACACCTTTAAAAATCATCATCATGAACATAATTGAAAAAAGAGAGAAACCGTCTTCCTGTATTTTAATATTCACTTCATCGATAATACCTGACCAATCTACATCTAAATTCCACCCAAAAAATGGAGATGCCCATCCATCCGGAACGATTAGTTGATTTTCAGAAAGCGCCATCATGGCAATAATTCCAATCAATATTGATGATACGGTCATGATCAGGTACTGTATTACATCAGCCCAAACTATGCTCAACATACCGCCAAGCATCGAATAAAATATTGCAAAGCAGGTGAATATAATTCCATAAAAATGAGGTATGTATTCTACAGGAATATCAAAGGGGATAAATTGACTGGTAAACTCCCATGGCACAAAAATCATAACAAATTTACCGAGGCCTATAAAACCATAGGTAAGATATCCTAAACCCATGATGAGCGCAAAAACCACTACAATGATATGTGATAATTTCGCACTTTTTTTAAATCCAAACCTCGTACCAATCCATTCTGCGCCAGTAGTCACATTTGACCTTCGCAACCACATCGACAGAAATACCATGAGAAAGACCTGGTTAAATACCGGCCACAGCCATGGCAACCATATACTTTTGACGCCATATACAAATAATATGGTAACAAGCCAGACTGTACCGGAGATGTCAAACATCCCGGAGGCATTCGACAATCCAAGCATATACCATGGCAACGTATTTCCACCAAGCATATAGGATTTTTTACTTTTTTGAGCTCGCTTTTTTAATACAAGACCTATTACTACGGTGGAGGTCAGATAAGCACAGATTATTAAAATATCAATAAAACCAAGTTTCACAATCAATGATGGCTAAAAGTCGAAAAAATCATATGGAAAAATTGAACATTGCAGAGCTGTTTTTTTCATATAACTCTCTGCTAAAAGTGTAATACCTTGCCGGTTTGTGAGACACCCCTTTTTGCTTTTCATCCAGGGGTACTAAATAGTTCATTTTGGATACTTTTTTTCTAAAGTTCCTTTTGTCAAATTCAACATCGAAAACGACCTCATATAATTTTTGCAATTGAGTAAGCGTAAATTTCTCAGGAAGCATTTCAAAGCCAATGGGTTCATAGAGTAATTTTGTTTGCAATGCCTTAATTGCATTACCCAATATTGTACCATGATCAAATGCAAGATTTTTAGCTTCCTTTACTGAATACCAACCAATTTTTCTGTTTCCCATTTTCAGAGTTATTTCATCGCAATTAAGCAAAGAAAAATAGCATACCGATACAACTCGCTCCCGGGGATCTTTACCGATTTTTTGAAGCCACACCTGATCCTTTACTGATTTCAATCTTTCCGGGTCGCCAGTTGTAAAAAATTGTTCAAGGTAAATCCCTGAGAGCCCTGTTAAGTTAAATAGAATTCTTTTCGCTGCATCCTCGAGTTTTTCATCAAAATAGACATGGTTTCCAGTTAGTGTTAAATCTGAGATTTGTTTTGCTCCATTAACGGGATCGTGGACATTTCGCTCGACAAGGATTACATTTAATTTTTTAAAATCAAATCCGAAAATTACACAATCAACAGAAATATTTGGGTGAAATTGTTTTTCCATAAAAGGGTGAAATAATGCTTAGGTTAAAAAATGTCTTTCTATAATTATTTAAAATCCACCGATAAGTTAACTGATTTTTAATAAATAAAAATAAAAGCACAAAAAAGTGTGATAGATACACTATCATTTTATTAAAATTCTGTGATATTGGAATTCAATCACCTAACCTGAACAAGCCAGAACCAAAGAAGATTGATTAGAGATAGAGAAAAAGATTGAGGTAGATTGATTATTCAATCCTCTCCATCCATTCAATCTTTTTACTATAAACATGGCGGATGAAGTTTATGATTGTCGAATGATCAATTTCCTTAAAAAACCCACATTTGCCTTCGCATCGTACCTTCGGCAAGCCTTTGGCGACCGGGGAAACTGCTAACGGAGAAGCAAGGCCTAACCCCTGCATACCGGACTCCTGTCAATCAGTTAAGCTTTCCGTCACTGCGAGTGTAGCGTGGCAGTCGGTATAGTTGAACCCAAATGCTCCAAATTAGAGATCGCTTCGTTCCTCGCGATGACGTTTGGGGCTTAGCTAATTGACATTGGCCTACCAGATAGGCCTCCTGCGCCCTTCGCATCGCACTTCGGCAAGCCTTTGGCGACCGAGGGAAGCCACTACGGCGAAGCAAAGCGCTAAAGCTTCAGCGACAGCGTGGAGGGGAATTTGATCCAGATAAAAATTATCCCGGGATCACCTCGATCATTACGTGGTTTTTTGGGACCATCTCACCTTGATTTACATTGATAGAAGCTACTATCCCGTCAAATGGCATAATTATACGGTTTTCCATCTTCATAGCTTCCAAAATCAAAAGCGTCTCCCCCGCTTTTACTTTTTGCTTTTCCACGACCATTATTTTGAGAATCGTTCCGGGGATTGACGCCAATACATGGTTTTTATTTATGGGAACCCATTTTTTTCTGGCTTTGAATTTGGTAGTGAGCTTTGTTTGATACTCGGCAATATATACTCTGAATGTTTCTAATTCTTCTTTGTCCATTTCAACTTATTTAAAAAATTAATTCTTTTTCATCAATATTAAAATGGTGGAATTCCATGTTTTTTCTCAGGCCTGTAGGCAAATTTATCTCTGGAAACTGCGAGAGCGTGCAGCAACCGGGATCTTGTATCTGCGGGTTCTATTACTTCATCTACATAACCTTTTGCAGCCGCGACATACGGATTTGCAAATTTATCTTTGTACTCCTGAATTTTTTTTTGCCTCATGGCCTCAGGGTCTTCTGCATTTTCTATTTCCTTTTTGAAAACAATATTTGCTGCGCCTTCGGGACCCATAACGGCAATTTCAGCAGTTGGCCATGCAAAGACAAAATCAGCGCGAACATGCCTGGAATTCATAGCAATGTAACCTCCCCCATAGGCTTTTCTTATGATAACTGTAATTTTAGGAACCGTCGCCTCGCAATATGCATACAGCACCTTAGCCCCATGCCTGATAACGCCCATGTGCTCCTGGTCAATTCCGGGGAGATATCCAGGCATATCCTCAAGAGTTATTAATGGTATATTGAAAGAATCACAAAATCTAATAAACCTCGCAGCCTTATCTGAACTGTCACAGTCCAGCACGCCGGCAAGCACAAGAGGTTGATTCGCTACAAATCCACAAGTTTCCCCATTCATTCTACCAAAACCTATGATAATATTTGCCGCAAAATCTCGCATTACTTCAAAAAAATCAGAATCATCGGCCACAGACCTGATGATATCTCCCATGTCATAAGGTAGCTTGGGACTATCCGGCACAATGTTTTCAATTTTCATTTTGGCCAACGGATTCTTAGCCTCTATTTTTTTAGCTACTATCTGATTATTGCGTGGAATATAGCTAACCAGCTTTTTAATTTGTTCAAAGCACTCTTCTTCACTTTCCGCATAAAAATGAGCATTTCCCGAAATTTCGCAATGCACCTTAGCCCCACCAACTTCTTCCATAGTATAATCTTCACCCAATACAGTTTTGATCACACTCGGCCCGGTGATGAACATTTTAGAAATATTTTCTACAACAAATACAAAATCAGTGAGCGCGGGAGAATAAACGGCACCTCCTGCACACGGTCCTAAAATGACTGAAATTTGAGGTATTACTCCCGAAGCCATGGTATTGCGGAAGAAAATCTCCCCATAACCGGCAAGCGAATTTACACCCTCCTGTATCCTTGCACCACCCGAATCATTGATTCCGATGAGCGGTACCCGCATCTTCAAAGCGTGATCCATAATTTTGCAAATTTTACGGGAGTGCATCAAACCAAGCGAACCACCTGCAACAGTGAAGTCCTGGGCATAAATGCAAATAGGCGCACCATGAATTGTTCCTGTTCCAATAATCACACCATCACCATGGAGAATTTTCTTTTCCATATCAAAATCCCTCGCCACATGCTCTACGAACATATCATATTCCTGGAAGGAATCTTCATCTAAAATGGATGTAATTCTTTGCCTGGCGGTTAATTTCCCCATGGCCTTTTGCTTAAGCATGGCCTTTTCACCTCCGCCGCTTTTAGCAATTTCTTTTCGTTCGCGTAGATCCTGAATAAACTGTTTTAAAGACATAACTTTTTAGTTCCGGTTATCTAATTAGGTTATTAATTCAACGTTGAATGTTAGCTGATGTGAAATATTATCAATATTACCACAAAGTAAATAGAAGGTAATGATTATTGCTTATTTAATATTCTAAAATGAAATTAATTGTTCAGCTATCATTGCAAGAAATCAAATTTTCAAACCTCTCCCAAAATTACTATTCGAATGGCACGCGAAACAGCCGGATCTCATGTGAGTTATTGGGCTTTGCCGCTTCAGCATAAATAAAAATCTCATTCTCCACAATCATCCAATGGGAATACCTCAAAGTAAAAAATTGCCCCGGAGTGTTGCTTATAATAAGTGGAGAATCCGGTGTCAGATCAACGATATTATGAAGGTCAAAGGTAAATCCAATGCCTGTGACTACATTATAAACCGGGTCGTACCAGGTCGTACTTGATCCTTCGTACGCAAATAAGTATCCTATTCCCAGGCGCATCACGGACGCCGGTCTGATGAAAAAATTATGCCAACCGGAAAGATCCATAATGGGTTGATTTACGTCCCCGACAGGTTTCCAGTTTTCACCATCTGCACTGATGAAGTGAAAAAGCCGTTCATTTCTTCTGATGTATCCAATTACATAACAATGGTAATTCCCAGCGGCATGAATGATGAAGGGGTCTTTGTATTCTAATACAGAAACATCTCGGTCATATTTTTTTGCAGGCGCCTGAATCACCGGTTTTGCAGTATTCGCAATAAATTGGGTTGGGTCATCTGCATCTTCAAATTTAATGATTGCCCAGGGACCTTTCTTCCATGGGCCACAAGCATACAATTTGAACTTTTTAGTGACCGGATCAATGAGCAGGGCCGGGCGTTCAAAACCAGGGATTGGTACACTTTCTCTTCTTATCTCATGAACTTTTTTAAAATGTATGCCGTCTGAACTTTTTAATATCCTGATCTCGAATCCCCGTAATCCTCTCGGGTGTTCAGGACTGCGCATTCTGGCTGCCATCCAGAATATACCATTTTCATCGCGGACTACTGAGGGTGCTCCTGCCCACCACTCCGCCTCATCTTTATCCGGTTTCAGAACAGTTTCATAATCATCAAATTTTGAGGAAATCGATTTTAGGTGATCGATAATAGCGGGCTGTGGACCATCCCAGCCTTTGTTTTGACCAATCGCAATTATGTTTAGAAAGGTCAAAAATACGATGGTGATACTTATTCTTTTATTCATGTCAGTTTGAATGTGGTGCGTTTAGCATTTCAATGCTTCAAATTTTCAGCTTATTATTATGCTTATTTATTGCTATCACGTTCCTTTTAGTACTATCTGCCTAATGCAGTATATCTTTCGTTACCCACTGCCTTTTATTATTCTCCTCTAATTTGTTGTTTGAAGGATATAGCCAACCGATCCACCATTGTTATAAATTCTTGTTTTGTTTGTCCATTTTGGTCTATAACCCTCCTTATCTCATATTCATCTACTCCGTAATCAGCAAGTTCATGTGCGTGCCGATTTCTCAATGTTATGAGCGTTAATTTCCCTATTTCAAATCTTCCAAATTTATCAAGTATTTCTATAAGGTCTTTGTAATGATTATCTTCTATTAATAATGCACTCTTTTCAACTGTCAATTTTGTAGTTCTGAGTTGTTTAGAAAAACTTTTTACTTTTTGTGGTTCTGCTCTCTCCCATAATTCTTCGCCAATTTGTTTTAAGTCGCAAAGGCTTTTCCATAATTGGTTGTACAAGGTAAATTGATGTTCAGAATACCTCAAAAAAAGCAATTTTGATTTTTCAAGTTCTGTTTTTTTTATTTCAAGTTCCTGTTGATATTTGGTTTTTAGTCCTTCAAGCTCTTGTTGGTATTTTGCTTTATCCTTTTCTAATAGTTTATTGGCAAGTCTGTCACCAAACCATTTAGCAAGAGCAACTACTATCGCACTTGTTCCACCAACTGAAATTACAATTGCTCCCAACCATTCTAAAGCCGTTTTTATGTCTATACTATTCATTTGAGTTGTGTTTTAAGGTTACCCATAACTCGATGATATGTTCATATTGTAATTGTAGCCAGAATTTTTTTAAAAGGGCTCCTTAAAACCTAAAATATATTGATAGCAATAATATTCGTAAATTTTTATAAGTTTTATCCTTTAATACTTAATTTTCCAATTCCAGCATTCTCTCATTCTCTCATTAAATCAATAAATACAAGACAGTTCAGAAATTGACATAAACCGTATGCTATATTTACAGAATATTTAATGAATCGGAAATGAAAAAAGAATTCCATCTCCAGGTGTCACCGGAAGTTGCCGGAAGTTATTCGATGCTTGCTGGGACAGTGTCTAAAAAATTTAAAATTCCCGCAAAGGAGATCAGGCATGTAGAGGTACTGCGAAAATCAATAGATGCAAGAAAAAAGGATGTTAGAATTGATTTGAAAGTACTTGTATATTCCAATGAAGATTACGAAACAATTGTTATTAATAAACCAGAATATAAGGATGTTTCTAACCGGGAAGAGATCGTAATTGTCGGAGCCGGACCAGCAGGCCTTTTTGCGGCATTGAAGTGCATAGAGCTGGGGAAAAAGCCAATAATATTAGAAAGAGGTAAAGATGTTCAGGCGAGGAGGCGTGATTTGAAAGCAATTAATATCCATCATTTCGTCAATCAAGATTCTAATTATTGTTTTGGCGAGGGTGGAGCGGGAACATATTCTGATGGCAAGCTATACACCAGATCCAAAAAACGTGGTGATGTCAAAGAAATATTGAATTTGCTGGTCGGATTTGGTGCTGGAAGACAAATCCTAATAGATGCACACCCACATATCGGGACAAATAAACTTCCTGCTATCATAAGTTCCATTCGTGAATTTATCATTGAACATGGCGGAAAGGTGCTCTTTAATTCCCGGGTTTCGGAAATATTACTCAGTGGCAAACAGGTAAAAGGTGTTAAAACCCGTAACGGGAATATTATCAATGCAACAAAACTTTTGCTGGCAACAGGTCATTCGGCCAGAGATATATTTGAATTGTTACATCGCCAGGGAATAGAAATAGAAGCCAAACCATTTGCAATTGGTGTGCGGGTAGAACATCCACAATCATTGATCGACAGCATACAATATCACTGCCCGGAACGGGGACCTTATCTGCCTCCTGCACCCTATAACATTGTGAGACAGGTTGGAGGAAGAGGCGTTTATTCCTTTTGTATGTGCCCTGGCGGAGTCATAGCGCCATGTGCCACAAGCCCGGGAGAAGTTGTGACCAATGGCTGGTCTCCGTCAAAGCGCGATCAGCCAACGGCTAATTCAGGAATTGTGTTGGAGCTGAGGTTGGATGATTTTAAAGAATTTGAAAAAATGGGACCTTTGGCAGCTATGGAATTTCAGCGATCCATAGAGCAAACTGCATGGAGAGAAGGGGGAAGAAGCCAGAAAGTTCCGGCGCAAAGACTTGTGGATTTTGTAAAGGGGAAGTTATCGCAAGATCTCCCCGATACCTCTTATATGCCGGGCGTAACTTCTGTTGAGCTGAGAAGTGTATTTCCGGGCTTTATTCATCAAAACCTTAAACATGGGTTTAAATTATTTGGAAAATCCATGAAAGGCTACCTTACCAACGATGCGGTTGTACACGCTCCAGAGTCCAGGACTTCCTCGCCGGTACGGATTCCAAGGGATAAAGGGACATTTGAACATATATCAATCCGTGGATTGTATCCCTGTGGTGAGGGTGCCGGTTACGCAGGCGGTATAGTTTCTGCCGCCATTGACGGAATGAAATCTGCAGAAAAATGTGTGGCTGCAATGAAATAATTGATAACTGAGAATCCGTGGTAAGGCATGTATAGCATATCAATGACAAGCAATTAGCCTCGATGATTATTCTCTGAATTTCTCGGATTATTTATGCTTCTAATGCATGGTTTACTCACCGGGATGTGATGGTTATCCTGTGTTCTGGGCCCTCAACTCCTGCCATATTTACTGTCCGGAATGCCATTTCGTATGGTGTATCTTTCAATTCCTTCTGGAATTTATTTTCTACCTTTTCCCAGTTCCCATCAGGAAGTTTTTTCATATGATATTCCATTAAATTGGGCGTGTCAGAAAGCAATTCAATCATAGCCTGGTTACCTTCAATGGTTATTTCTGAAGATATTGTATTTGGGGTCCATTCTATAGCATCGCGTTTTGGCTCAAGAATCACGAACTCTGGTTTATTATATGTCCAATGAGGTTTGCCGTCCCACAGCCATTTATGATTTATGAAATAATCGTCTTCGTACATGACAAGCAGCGTTTCGAATTCCGGCCAAACAGTAAATCTATTGTTATTAGCATCCCACTCTACCCAGGTATAGGTGCGTGCAAAACTTTCTTTACTTCTCTCCAGAACATTATCAAATTTTGTCGGAATTCTCTTCAGACCCTTAACCATAACTATATCGGCGGCTTCATTTTTAAGGTACTCATCCCTTATTTCCAAAGCAGACAATGGAATGCCATCTTTCTCGAAATGATGATTGTATTTCGCATCGCATAAAAACCATTTATTATAACTGTTCAGCCATACTTCATTAATTCCATGGTGATTGTCCACTATTCCCGGGATCCCCGGTCCTGCTCCTATACACCTTGTCACATATCCGTAGGCATTTAAGACGGCATTCTGAACAATCATAAAATGACCACAGTGAAAGCCTTCACCTGTAAGTGCAGCATCAAGGATACCTTCTGCATATCCACCGCCACTGTATTTTCTTCCAGGCGTCACATCAATTTCTATGACACGGTTGATCCATTGTCTAAACTTTAATATTTGGGTGAGTTCATCCAATTGCTGATCCACAACCGTATCCAATTGGTACTTTTCTTTTAAGTGTTCAAACTTTTGGGAGTTGAGGTTCTCAAAAGAACGGAATGTTGTATTGGGTTTAAAAACAGGGTTATCTATCGATAAGTTATGATACTCTTTATGTTCGCAACCCAGTAAAAAAATGATAAATATGCTAACGGTATATTTTAAGTGCTTCTTCATTTTATATAATTAATTATTGTCATCCAGCTAATTCCCCCTTGAAAAAGGGGGATAGGGGGATTGATGTTGATAATCAGGTGTTCATAATAATAAATATTTTTTCCAATTTTTATCGCCTATCAGTAAAGCAAAAACTCCATCTTTCTAACTGACAAGAAATCATCACCTGAAAACAGGTAGTAACAAGTTTTCCCATCATCGCTAATCCATTTGGTGGGAATACTACCAGTTTCACCAGGTCCTACATCCCAGTCCAAATCATAATATACGGTTGACCAGGGACCCCAGGGTTCAGGCGCTTCAAAGATGCCCAGGCCTCCTTCGAACCTTGGACCCTTATAATTCTGCAGGGAAGGTTTATCCATGATCTGGCACCAGATATACCTCTTAAGTCCCTGATTATAGCTGATGCCCGAACGATAACATTTGCCAGGATTGCTGAATACAGGTTTTCTCTTCCGCACATCCTCCGTCCATTTAGGCTGACCTTCTTCATCAAAACCTGCATAATACTCATATTCAGTCCAGTCTTTGATTTTATTTTTCTCAACCCTTGCCATGACCATATGATCAGCTGATTTATAAGCACTTGCATCATCGTGTGAGTACAAATAGACATATCCGTCCCTTGCATCGGCATAGTTCTTGCCGTAATTTAAAAAAACCGGAGCCCCGAAACTTTCCTTAAAACTCCAGTCGGCCCATCCCCATTTTTTTCCATGATCATAAGACCATCCCAATTGTGCATTGTCCATATTGCGAACCAACATATACAATACATTGTCAACCATCAGCATTCCGCTCGCTTTAGGACCATGTGCTCCCTGTCCGACCTTTTCACCACTATTGGTGCGGATGTTAGTACCACTAATGGATGGAACATCTCCCTCGATTTTTGCTAAACCAAGACTCAGTTTAATATCAGTAAACGGAGAAAACCCAAACCCATCCCCATAGGCGGTGTAAAGCATATCATCATCAGCCCATGTCACGGGCCAGTTATCACTTCCTTCAGCCATGCGGATGATTTCTTTTTGTGGAGCGAATACAACATCTTTGATCAGGGTGCTTTGTGGGTATGGGGGCGCCTCTACAGCATCCATAACAGGATTAAATAGATATTTCTCTAGCCCATACCAAAATCCTTCTCCTTTAGATTCGTCAAAGAGGTTTCCTCCGTTGCGAACGATGATCATCTGAAGGCTCGGGATCACCAAAAGCACCTGGTTGCCAGCTCCCGCACCTGCAAAAGCATCTCTTGGCACATGCTTCCAGGTTCCAAGGTTGTTGGAATACCATCCTAAAGTGGTTGCCGGAACCGGATTATGAATCTGCTGATTTCCAATGAAAACTTCCGGATTATCTGAGGCTAAGGCAGTCCCCTGGTATCGGATCACCCTCTCTACCCATGTAGAGTCGATGAGTTGCTCGGATTGCCAATACCCTTTTTGCAGCATTAGCCTACCTAAACGTGCAACTCCATGAGCAGTAAAACCACCACCGCCCCAGCTTGGAACTAAATTCAACCCATCTATTTCAAAGGATTTACCATAGCCAATATCCCAATCACTGTCGTTTAATCCTATTGGCATATACACGCGCTCTTTCAAAAGCTGCCTAATATCCTTGTATTTTGTGTCTTTAATCGCTGAAGTAACAGCATAGGTTAACATCCCGATACCGGGATTGCTATAATCGTATCGGCTGCCAGGAATAAAGATGACCTTTGCGCTATCCCGGGATACTGAAAACGGATCTGGATCCTGCCTCCAGAATTGTCCTTTCCAGCCAGCTAAATCCATATGGCGATTGAGCCCTTTTTCTTGCATTATTTTCTGTTCTTCCAGGGAAATTTCAGCATTTTCCAAACCTGAAGTATGTGTTGCAAGATGTCGGATCGTGATCTTTGATTTTCTACCATCCTGTTTCCATTGGGGAATGTAATTACACGCCGGAGCATCCGGGAAAATCAACTGGTCATTGAGTGCAACCAAAAGTGACATACCCCCCACAAGCGCTTTAGCAAGGGAGGCAGTATAATGTCGGTTGACCGAATCTTCAGAGCCTGGAGCATACCATTCACAGATTATTTTATCATCCTTTATAATCAGCAGCTTTTTTGTTTTCTTCTTTTTATGAAGTGAAATCAAGCTGTTTATTTTTTCGGATGAAAATCCGACACGCTCAGGAGTGGCATACTCCCATTCAAACATTTTTTGCTTGTTTTGCTCAGGAGCAGGAACACTTTCAACAAGCGATTGGTTGTTTTTTTCTATCTTATTTTGAGGCATCTCATCCTCTTCATTAAATTGCCCGGATAAAGGGTGACTGAAAATTACCGGGATAAACAACATTAATGCCACCGATAATATCTTTATTTTAATATTTGAATTCTGAAAGTCCCTCTTCATAATCATGGCTTGTACGTGATTTATTGAAAAAATGGTTATTCAACCTGAATTTTCACATGATGTTCCGGCCCGAAGACGTTGGCGAGATTTACGATTCGAAAAACGAATTCATGGGTTTCATCTGTTAAATTCACATCAAGGCTATTTTCAACTTTTCGCCAGTCTCCCAAGGGCAATTCTTTCATTTGATATTCTTTCAAATTGGGGGTGTCGGATATCAGTTCTATATGAGCTGTCTGACCGTTGATGCTAACTTTTGATTCAATCGTGTTGGGCGTCCATTCGATAGCATTCCTATTTGGTTCGCGGATCATGAACTCTGGTTTATCATAAGCCCAATGAGGATTCCCTCCCCATATCCAGGTATTATTTTTAAAATAATCATCTTCGTAAACAGTGAGTAATGTTTCGTGATTTGGCCAAACAGTGAACATATTATTATTGGTATGATATTCAATCCAGGTATAGGTCTGTGCGCTTCGTTCCTTGCTGGTGCCCGTTTCCGGGTCTTTGTCAATAATGGTGCGATCGGGCCCTTTTACTTTTACGATGTCAGCGGCTTTGTTTTTGAGATACTCATCACGGATTTCCAAAGCCGATAGAGGGATGCCATTTTTCTCAAAATGATGATCGTACTTTGCATCTGATAAAAACCATTTATTGTATTTATTCAGCCAAATCTCATTAATGCCATGGTGCCCATCCGGACCACCTTTCACACCCGGTCCGGCGCCCAAGGTCCGCGTCACATAACCATAAGCATTCATAATGCCATTTTGAACCTTCATATAATGACCGCAATGGAAACCGGTTCCTTCTAGTGCGGCATCCAAAATGCCTTCTACATATCCATCCCCTGGATAGGGATCGCCATGATCATCAATTTTAATCACAGTTTTTATCCAGTGCCTCAGCAATAACATTCTTTTGAAATCATCTTTTTCTCCATGAAATATTGTGTCTAAGTGGTACTTGGTTTTGAGATGTTGAAACTTTGGAGAGGACAAATCTTCAGAATAATTAAAAGCGGTATTTCTGATATAAACAGGATTATTGACTTCGACGATTTTGTATTCTTTTTCATTACAGCTAATAGTGATTAGTCCTATTAACACAGAAATAAGCAAGATATTTTTTTTCATAATTTAATTGTTTTCATTGTATTCATCGATCATGGAATCAAGTTTCTCCTAATTCTTAAAGATGATGAATTTAATAATCGAGGAGTAATGATAATGGAGAAATTCTTTAATTCATTTCAAAATTTTGGTGTACTAATGATATGACTCAAACCCTTATTTATTCCGTAATTAAATATAAGCTTATTTGAATTAAGGTTCTATGTTATTTTTAGTCGAAATAAAGATTTTTCTGCCTCGCCTTCGAAAAGTCTTGCGCCACCGGTCACGCAGTTTGGAAATATAAACGGGCTATCATCGTCATGCTGAAGGTTGCCGGGGAACCAGTTCCCCGCAGCCAGTGACCTGAACCCGACCCCGGAGTTTCAATTTATATCTGTACAATTGTTCATGAGGAAATATTAATAACCCCGTTCTGTTTTTATATTCAATTTCATTCTATAAAATATAGACGATTTGGTATATTTAGCTTATTAATTCTACATCAAACATGTATCTCTTTTGGTATGTATTTTATCAGATTTTTTAAAATCCCTTCACTATGAAATATTGCAGATTGAAACCATCAATTTCCTGGGTAATATTACTTTTTTTTATTTCCTGTACTTCTATACAGGAGCAAAAAGAAAAAAATCACGGCCCCTTGCGTGTTAGTGAAATTAACCCGAGGTATTTTACCGATGATCGTGGAGAGGCTATTTATCTTACCGGATCGCATACATGGAACAACCTTGTGGAGATGAAATCAACAGTTGATCAGAAGGATTTTGATTATCCCGGGCACTTAAAATGGATGATGAAATACAACTTCAATTTTATGCGATTGTGGGCCTGGGAAATAATAAATTGGGATACCAGCGCGAACAGAGAAGACGATTCGCAAAACCTTACGGTATATCCTCATCCGTGGGCACGTTCAGGCCCGGGAAATGCAATAGATGGTAAGCCAAAGTTTGATTTAACTAAATTTGATGAAACGTATTTTAACCGTTTGAAGGAACGCATCGAACTTGCCGGGCAATATGAGATATACGTTTCCATCATGTTCTTTGAAGGCTGGGCACTGCAGTTTTCACCCAATGCCTATGAAAACCATCCTTTTCATCCGGATAATAACATTAATGGAATAAGTGGAGATATCGATGGAGATGGCAAAGCTCTTGAGATTCATTCTCTTGAAAACGGCGATATCCTGACTATACAAAAAGCGTATGTGAAAAAGATAATTGACTTAGTCAATGAATTTGACAACGTACTTTACGAGATTTCCAATGAAAATCACCCCCAATCAACTGACTGGCAATATGAGATGATTAATTTTATTAAAGAGTATGAGCAAAATTTGCCTAAACAACATCCGGTGGGTATGACATTTCAATACAAAGGTGGAAGTAACGAGACGCTGTTTGATAGCCCTGCGGATTGGATATCACCCAATCCGGAGGGCGGATACCGGGATAATCCACCTGTTGGTGATGGGAGAAAAGTTATTATTACGGATACCGATCATTTATGGGGAATAGGAGGAAATGAGCCCTGGGTTTGGAAAAGTTTTTTCAGAGGTCTGAACCCGATATTTATGGATCCCTATGATGGAAAGGTGTTGGCAAAACACCTCAACTCCGATTGGGTGGAACCATTGCGCAAAAGTTTGGGATACACGCGCCAATTTGCAAACCGAATTGAGCTGATATCCATGAAGCCAGATACAGTCCTGGCATCATCAGCTTATTGTCTGGCTAATATTGGAAATGAATATCTGATTTACCTCCCAAAGGATAAGACGGTTGAAATTGATCTTTCGGGAATCACAGGAGACTTTGTATCGGAATGGTTTAATCCCCGAAAGGATGAATTTATTGGCGGAAAGGCAATAAAAGGCGGAAGTAAAATATTCGTCACATCTCCATTCGACACAGTCAATGTTATTCTTCATTTGTTAAAAAATGATGAGAAATAAGATATGCTGGCTGTATGACAATATTCCTATAATTCGGAATTAATCTTTGCGGGTAATGGATTTGATAGGAAGGTGTAGTCGCAAACTGCACGCAGAATGAGTATCCAGAATAGGATTTTGAAAGATCCATTCAGTTTATTTATACCTTTGAGTGTGCTAAAAATTCAATATTGTTCTGATTTGCATTTAGAGTTTTCGGAAAATGAATTCTTTCTGAAAAAACATCCTATTGAACCGGTCGGAGATGTATTGATTTTGGCTGGAGATATTGTTCCATTTACGATAATGGAAAAATATGATTTGTTCTTTGACGAGCTTTCTGAAAAGTTTGAGTGGATTTATTGGATTCCTGGTAATCACGAATATTATTATGCAGACATACAAAAACGAACCGGATCATTTTGTGAAGAAATCAGAGAAAATATTTTCCTTGTCAATAATCATGTGGTAAATATTCAAAATACTCAACTCGTATTTTCTACACTTTGGACTTCCATTTCTGAAAATAATCAATGGCAAATTGCTCAACGATTATCAGACTTTCACGTCATTAAAAATGGGAATAAAAATTTCGCTCTCGATGACTATAATAGATTGTATAATGAGAACTTCAGATTTCTTCAAAACACATTAAAAGGCACAACGGATAGCGAATCAATTGTTGTCGCCACGCATCATGTACCTACTTTTATTAATTATCCGGAAAAATACAAAGGTGATTTGCTCAATGAGGCTTTTGCTGTAGAGCTTTCCGATTTTATCGAATCGAATTTGGTTAATTATTGGATTTTCGGACACCATCATAGCAATATACCTCCTTTTCGCATTGGGAACACACAATTGCTAACCAACCAACTGGGATACGTGAAATACGGAGAAAATGATCACTTTTCATCTTCCTGTTTTATTGCATTATAAATCTTTAATCGCTACTTGTACATATTTGCAAATTTATCTACCCGAGGTATGAAACGCGCCAGTTTCGAAAATCTTGTTTTCTTTTACAGCTTAAAACGAAAAAGGCCCGTACTATGTACCGGCCTTTTGTAGTAGCGGGAGCAGGACTTGAACCTGCGACCTTCGGGTTATGAGCCCGACGAGCTACCAACTGCTCCATCCCGCGATGTAATTAAGCTGCAAAGGTAATGAAATGAAATTAAAATCCATCAACCTTTCGATTTAAATTTTTACATTCAATATCTACAAGTAGCGCTTCGTATAATAGCTATTTGTATTTAGTATCTATATTCTGATATTCCTGCCACTGGACAGGAAGGTGTGTATTTTTAGGGAAAGTTTACTAATTGAATGATACGTATAAATGGTAAAAGATTGAATAGGAATTGAGAGGATTGAATTATCACGCTCCATCAATCTCTCCATCAATCTTATTTTTCTATCTTCATCAATCTTTTTCTCAACCTTATTTGATTCTGGCTTGTCCAGGTTAGGTATTATCGTCATACACTCAAACAATTATAATTCGACAACGCACAAAACCTATTGCCAAATTTAAAAATTGTACTTACCGACCGAAGGTGGGGCTGTCGACCGAAGGTGGGCCTGCCAGCCACGGGCGGGTTTAATTATCCGATATTATTTGATATTTGATAATTGCTAATTGATATTTGCTTTTCATCAATTTGAACATATAAATTTTAATTTAAAACAGTCAGAATTAGAATGTCACATAAAGCGGGATTTGTAAGCATCATCGGGAAACCAAATGTTGGTAAATCGACATTAATGAATCAATTGGTCGGGGAGAAAATTTCCATCATTACTTCCAAAGCCCAAACTACCCGCCACAGGATAATGGGCATATTGAGTGGAGATGATTTTCAAGTGGTTTATTCCGATACACCGGGAATACTCAACCCGCAATATGAATTGCACAAATCCATGATGAAGTTTGTGAGTAGTTCAATGGAAGATGCCGACCTCATATTATTTGTTACCGACCTCTATGAAAAATACGATGATGACGCCATGATTAAAAGACTTCAGACGACTGATATACCGATCATCATGGTCATGAATAAAATTGATTTGGCCAAAGGAAGCCAGGCGTTTGACAAGATGACCTATTGGAAAGAATTCATAAAATCCAAACATAATATATTAATTTCCGCATTAAACGGCGAAGGAATTTCAGAATTATTCCAGCTTATTTTGGGACAATTACCGGAACATCCGGCATATTTTCCTAAAGATGAAGTTACGGATAAACCGGAGCGCTTTTTTGTTTCAGAGATTGTCCGGGAAAAGATTTTTACGAATTATAAAAAAGAGGTCCCATACAGCTGCGAGGTTGTCACAACGGATTTCGTTGAAGATGAAAAAATTATTCGCATTCGAATTACTATAAATGTCGAGCGTAAAAGTCAGCGTGGGATAATTTTGGGGCATAAAGGTGAACGTATCAAAAAAGTAGGGACGGAAGCCCGGTTGGACATGGAGACCTTTTTTGGTAAGAAAGTATTTTTAGAACAATTCGTAAAGGTAGAGCCGGACTGGCGGAAAAAATACAACAAATTGAAAGGTTTTGGGTATTGATCATGAAATCTGAAAATAAAAAAACGGCCCTCGTTACTGGTGGTTCAAGAGGGATAGGAGCAGGAATCGTAAAAGCCATTATTGCCGATCTCGGATATGAGGTGATTATCGCCGATTTAATAGAACCCGAGCCAGGATTTGAACATATTAAAGCAAATATGAGTTTTGTAAAAGCAGATATCAGTTCATCTGAAGGGCGAAAAGAGATTGTCAATTTTTGCAAAAAGAAATTCAACCACTTGGATTTACTGGTCAATAATGCCGGGATTTCCGTGAAAAAAAGAGAAGACATGCTTACGGGTAATGAAGAATCATTTGACAATCTGATGAATGCGAACCTGAAAGGACCTTATTTCCTCACTCAATCTATAGCGAAATGGATGATAGAGGAAACGCAAAGAGATGGGGATTTTTATCATCCGAAAATTATCAACATTGCCTCCCTGACATCATACGCTTCATCGACTTATATGGCGGAATATGCGCTTTCGAAGTCAGCCGTGAGTATGATGACCAAACTCTATGCAGACCGGCTTTCGGAATATGGTATTAATGTTTATGAAATTCGTCCGGGGATCATCAAAACAAATATGACAAAGGCATCTCTGGAGAAATACAACAAATTCATTGTAAATGGTGGTTTGCCTATTGGTAGGTGGGGACTACCGGAAGATGTCGGAAAAGCCATTGTAGCCATTGCCGATAACCTCCTACCCTATTCGACCGGGGAAATCATCAATGTTGATGGGGGATATCATCTGAGAAGATTGTAATATGAACACTACCTTATTAGATACAGTTTTTATGTTTAATAATTTATGTTTGAATTTTAGAAATCGAGATTTTATATGAATTGGATTCAACTCCTGAGTGATCAAAGATCGGGTGAAACTAGAAAGGAGCGTGATCTTCAACGCAGTAAATTTGAACAGGATTACGACAGGATAATATTCAGTCATCCTTTCAGAATGCTTCAGGATAAAACACAGGTTTTCCCGCTCCCAAAGCAGGATTTCGTCCATACAAGGCTCACGCATAGTCTGGAAGTCGCCAGCGTGGGAAGGTCTTTGGGGAAACTTGTAGGAGAAAAAATTCTTGAAAAACATCCCGAAGTACAAGAAGCGGGTTTTTCCTCTTCAGATTTTGGAGCCATCGTTTCAGCGGCTTCACTGATGCATGATATGGGGAATCCTCCTTTTGGACATTCCGGAGAAAATGCAATTTCCGGCTATTTTAAAAAGCAGGAGACTTCATATCTTATAAAGCATCAGGTCTCAAAAAAAGAATGGACCGATCTGACAAATTTCGAAGGCAACGCCCAGGGATTCAGGTTGGTAAATAAGCAGAATTACCAGGGATTGAAGCTTACTTTTGCAACCTTAGGCGCTTTTACAAAATATCCAAGGGAGTCTGAAATCCTGTCCAGGGATAAGAATAGAAAAAGTCAGAAAAAATATGGTTTTCTTCAATCCAATAAAAAGGTATTTCAGGAGCTCTGTGAGGAAATGGGATTGATCAGTGTAGGTAATGAGGAAGATGCCGTTTGGTGCCGTCATCCATTAGCATTTCTGGTGGAAGCAGCAGATGATATTTGCTACAATATAATAGATTTGGAAGATGGGACAAACCTTGAATTAGTCTCTTTAGAGCAAACTAAGTCATTGTTGGTGGAGATTATTGGGGAAGCATTTCAGGAGAAAAAATTTAATAATATCCTAAGTAAAAAAGAACAGGTCAGCATATTGAGGGCGATGGCAATTTCGCAATTAATCCATCAATGTGTTGATAAGTTTATGGATGTTGAGGAAGATTTACTAGAAGGCACATTCGACAAAGCGCTCACGAATATGATTGAATCCACACCCACTCTGGAGAAAATTCAATCTATTTCATTTGAAAAAATATACAAGTCCAATTCTGTAATCCAGCGAGAGATAGCGGGGTTTGAGGTGCTTAACGGATTGTTGGAGACCTTTGTCCCCGCCATATTAAATTTAAAATCTGGGCAAAAGATGAGCTGGCATCATTCAAGCTTACTTAGGTTATTACCCGGTGATTATCTTTCTGAAATAAATAATACGGAAAGATTGTATGAATCCCTGTTGGTTTTACTCGATTTCATTTCCGGAATGACGGATTCACATGCACTTTCAATCTACAGAAATATTAAAGGAATATCTCTTCCGGGAGTTTGATATAAAAAAAGAGCCCCTGAAGTAGAAGCTCTCATAATATTGTTATATGTCATTTGTTTTAAAAGCGCATTTATTCTGCCTTGAATCTAACTCCTTCTCCAAATCTAAACCTGGCAATAAGTCCCCAGTTTCCCCAATAGGAATTAAAGCCGTCGGTAAGCATAAATCTAGGTCGCCAGTCAAGTCCGATTGTTAAAGGAAAATCAAAGGAATACTCAGCCCCAAAATCTCCGGCAACCGCAACATTAAAGTCATTTCCAAAATAAAATTCAGGACCAACACCAGGGTAAAATTTGAGGCCTGTAGGACCGCCATCGAGGGCAAACATCCAATCGAAATAGCCGCCTAAACCGAAATCATTACCGAAATAAGCTGCGGCGTGGAGTCGAGGCCTGGTCGCAAGCGGGATGGTAGCATCGATTCCAAAGTCATCTCCAAACCGGACACCAACTTCCCAGTTAGATTGGGCCTGTGAATCATTTGCAATGAATAGCAACAGAACAAATGAGAACAAAATCGTTTTAATAATTGAGTTGAAATATTTCATGATCTAAAAAATTATTATAAAAGTTTATTATTGCGCAATATTAATAAAAGATAATTAAAATAACCTACTCTTTATTATTCTAAAAATTACTTGATCATCCTATTTTAAAAAAGTGGTATTACTGCGAATCTGTCTGCCGCAAGCGAGTTTAATGACAATTAGATTAATGTTAAAATGATGAAATGCTAAAATGAAAAAAAAGGAGATTGAGACTTTACAAAAAGAATAGTCCTTTGAAGAGAAATGACTAAAATTTAAAATAAACATGTCAAATGAAGAAACATGTTGAAAATGGATCCTTATCGTATTTGTTGAGATTAAGGTCACTGTGAAACAATAAACTATTAGAATAAGAAAAATTCATTTTGCCATTGTCGCATTTAATCAATATCAAAATCACTTTTTCTCTCTAAATTACCAGTACAAGCACAAAAGTTAATTTAAAAGGCGATCTAAAATCCTATTCATTAAAAAAAAGGCAGAACAAAAAATAATATACTATTTTGCAATTTCATTAAATCAAATTGAAGTGGGGAATAATATTATAGCAAACATATTGAAAAATATAGGATCGCATGGTGATGAAGAAGCGGTTCGGTTTAAACACAACAATTCAAATAACTGGAAAAGCTATACCTGGGATGAACTTGCGAAGCTTGTAAGAAAAACATCCGGGGCACTTTTGAGTCTTGGAATAAAAAAACAGGAAAATATTGCCATTTTCTCACAGAATAAAGTTGAATGGTCAATTGCCGATCTGGGCATTATGGGTACCGGGGCAGTTACAGTTCCTATATACGCTACCAACACCACCGGGCAGGCAAAATATATAATTGACGAAGCGGAGATAAAGATCGTTTTTGTCGGCGATGAAGATCAATATCAAAAAGCTCTGGAAATATATACTGATTCCAAAAGTACAATTGAGAAGATCATTGTTTTAGAAAGGAGTGTCTCTTTCCAAAGTGATGTAGCGATGCATTTCGATGAATTCCTGAAACTTTCCAATGATGAGACTGAACAACTTGCGGATCAGCGACTTAAGGAAATCGATGGTGCCGACCTCGCGACTATTATTTATACTTCAGGGACGACCGGAGAGCCAAAAGGGGTGATGCTCGCACACGATAGTTTTAATGAAGCATTTAAAATCCATGACATCAGGTTAAATATCGATCGGTCAGATCATTCGCTATGCTTTCTTCCACTGAGTCATGTTTTTGAGCGATGCTGGTCACTTTACGTTTTGTACAAGGGCATTAAAAACTCTTACCTTGGAGATCCAAAGGATATTCTGAGCGCTTTATCTGAAGTTGAACCAACGATGATGTGTTCAGTTCCGAGACTTTACCAAAAAGCGTATCACACGATTCTAGCTAAGGTGAAGACCGGCTCCCCTATTAAAAGGAAACTTTTTCATGCAGCATTGGAAACCGGGATTAAAAGAGTTAATCTTATTAGAAAAGGTGAAATTGTTCCGTTTTTTCTAAAATTGAAATATGGATTTTTTGATGCGCTAATATTTAAAAAAATCAGAAAGGTATTCGGTGGAAAACTGAAAATGATGCCCTGTGCCGGAGCGCCGTTATCCGGAGAGATTACCGAATTTTTCCATGCGATCGGAATGCCATTATTAATAGGCTATGGCCTGACTGAAACGACGGCCACGGTATCAGTTTTTCCGGATAGCAAATTTGAATTTGGCACTGTGGGTTTTTCGATGCCCGAGGTGGATGTGAAGATTGGCAAGGGCGACGAAATATTCGTGAAAGGCAAAACGGTAATGAATGGTTATTACAAAAAACCGGAAGAGACCGCAAAGGTGTTCGAAGACGGATGGTTCAAGACCGGAGATGCTGGAAGTATTGATGAAAATGGACATATCACCATAACTGACAGAATTAAGGATTTAATGAAAACATCCGGTGGTAAATACATTGCACCGCAGCCAATTGAATCTATCCTCACAAATGATGATTTTATAGAAAATGCCATTTTAATCGGCGATGATAAACCATTTGTTTCAGCACTACTGGTTCCGAATGTAGAAGTCCTGAAAGAATATGCCAAAAAGCTAAACCTGAAATACCATTCTATAGAAGATCTTTTAAAGACACCACATATAAGAGAGTTTTATGAACAGAAACTCGAACAGATTCAACAAAGCCTCGCCAATTTTGAAAAAGTCAAAAAGTTCAGATTGCTGCCGGAAGATTTTAGCATGAATCTGGGAGAGCTTACCCCTACATTAAAAATAAGGAGAAAAATTATTCTCAATCATTTTCGCTCTTTGATTGATGAAATGTACACTTTTTAAAAAAAAAGTCCATATCCACCCACCTATGTGACATTTATCATAATTAGAAAAAATCAATGTTTTAAATTTGTAGAGAAATTAGAACTATGAGATGTTTTCAAAAGAGAAAAATCATCATCATAGTCAGATATTTTTCCACATAACTATTTGTGGAAATTATGCTAAAAAATAATTATTTAAAATATAGATTTTCAGTGGATCATTCATAGCCCGGATAACCGGACTTGAAATTTAAAAAAGTTTCATTGAAGATTAAAAGTTTCTATAGTTGGTTGTTTTGGTTTTGAATTAGGGCCTCTAAGGCCCTTTTTTTATTTTTAAAAGCTGGTTTAATACCATCTGTCTTTAATGTGAAAACCCACCGCTATAAACCACCTTTATGATGCGATTCCCGTCTTAGGCTTGAATGATTTTAGAGGACAGAAAAAAATAGATCAACAGACTGTACACCCGCTATGACGCAGTGTCTTTTTTGTGTATTTTTGCGCTTTAATTTTTATGCCCCACACATGGGGTTAATAGTGAACTTTTAAAGATAATTTTCTTATGAGCATTAAAAATCCTAAAATCATTTATACCATAACAGACGAAGCACCCGCTTTGGCAACATATTCATTTTTACCAATCGTCCAGTCTTTTACAAAATCAGCGGATATTGCAGTTGAAACAAAAGACATTTCATTGTCAGGAAGGATTTTAGCTCATTTCCCGGACTACCTGAAGGATGATCAAAAGCAAGAAGACGCCCTTTCTGAACTCGGTGAATTGACTAAAAAACCAGAAGCAAATATTATAAAACTACCCAACATAAGCGCTTCGGTCCCTCAACTTACTGAAGCTATTAAAGAGCTCCAGGGTAAAGGTTATGGCATTCCGGATTTTCCGGCGGAACCTCAAAATGAAAAAGAGGAAGAACTTAAATCCCGCTATTCCAAGGTATTGGGGAGCGCGGTAAATCCTGTATTGATAGAAGGAAACTCAGACCGTAGAGTTGCTGAATCAGTAAAGGCTTATGCAAAGGCTCATCCACACCCAATGGGCGAATGGACGTCAGATTCTAAAACACATGTAGCTCACATGACAGAAGGAGATTTTTACGGAAGTGAAAA
>JAJRQT010000224.1 GCA_024280115.1 Bacteroidota bacterium
ATAGTTTGTTGATTTTCAACGATTTCCCCTTTAGGGGTTAGGGGTAGAAAAGTTGAAAATCACCAAACTATGACTTTTCGGAGCGGACTCAATCCTTGAATGATCTTTTGAATTTCCCATATTGCGCGTACTACTCACTTCTTTTTGCCCTAACTGTGTGTAAGTTCTAATTTATGAGATAGCTTATTACTTTTCATTTGTGCTATATTGTTACTAAATCCGAAGAAAGGAAAGCGAAAGAGGGCTAAAATCTGTTTAATTCCGATGCTTATGGGTTTGAATTAGATGAAAAATCGTTGGAACATCAACAAAAAGATATGCAAATAAAAAAGCAGTTAACTTCAAAATTGAGCTAACTGCTTGATTTCCAACGTGGGCCCACATGGGCTCGAACCATGGACCCCCTGATTATGAGTCAGGTGCTCTAACCAGCTGAGCTATGGGCCCCTCAAAACCTGCCAATTGTTAATTAATTAATAATTAACTCAGACCTGTCTTGAATTTGGGAGTGCAATATTAGATATTTGCCGTCTAATTTTCAAACAATATTTAAAAATTGAGCAATCAAGAAATAGAAAATATAATACTGGATTTGGGCGGCGTCATTATCAACCTCGATATGGAGCATGCTTTTGACATGTTCTCGCAGCTATTTGGAAGGGATGTCAGATCTCATATGATGGAAGATTACCACAATCACAAATTTTTTCGGCAATATGAAATCGGCGTGATTAACGATGAGGAATTTCGTGATTCTATGCGAGAGCTTTCTAATTCAGAGCCAGACGATGCGCATATAGATCAGGCATGGAATTCTATGCTGGGAGATATCCCGAAGGAACGCATAGAGTGGATTGAGGAATTAGTGGGGCACTACAATGTTGTCATCCTCAGCAATACGAATTCTATTCATATACAAAGATTTAATAAAATATTTGGCCAATCCTCCAGGTATAGTCTTCCTGAAGATCTATTTCATAAAACATATTATTCCCATGAAATAAATGACAGAAAACCAAACCGTTCCTGCTTTCAATATGTGCTGGATGATTTTGGTATGGATCCACAGAAAACAGTTTTTTATGATGACAATACGGATAATATAAATGTTGCAAAAGAAATGAAAATTAATACAGTTTTAGTGGAGAAAAATTTACTACGCAGGGACCAATTACCAGATGGAAGAAAATAAAAGCAGGAGGCAACTCACCATACAGATCATTCTTTTTCTCGTTACTATTGTCACCACCACTATTGCCGGAGCGGAATGGATGTTTGGCAAATGGCTTTTTTATGGAGAACAGTATTTAACTTCCTCTGAAATATTAGCCGGGTTGTATTTTTCAATCCCGTTTTTAGGAATTCTCACGGTTCATGAATTTGGACATTTTATAACTGCCAGGTACTATAAAGTCGAAGTAACTTTACCTTTCTACCTGCCATTGTGGTTGGGATTTCTACCTGGCCCAAGCATTGGTACTGCGGGCGCTTTTATTAGAATTAAAGGGCTTATACAATCGCGAAAGGAGTTTTTTGACATTGGTATAGCCGGACCACTGGCTGGTTTTGTCGTGGCTCTTTTTGTTTTGACTTACGGATTTACAAACCTGCCAGATGCCGACTATATTTTTAACATTCATCCGGAATATCAGGAGTACGGAATGAACTATGAGGAATATGTTTATGATCAAACTGAAGCAAATTTTGCGACAGGAGATAATTTACTTTTCTTGTTCTTCAAAAAATATGTTGCTGATCCCGAGAAGGTTCCCAATAACTATGAAATGTATCATTATCCGTGGATTTTTGCCGGTTACCTGGCACTATTTTTTACAGCGCTTAACCTAATCCCAATTGGCCAGCTTGATGGAGGGCATGTGATCTACGGGCTATTTGGTTATAAAAAAAGTCGCATAATCGCCAGGGGTCTATTTTTAATTTTAGTGACCGTTTCAGGAATCGGGCTTATTCCGGTAGAGCCTATCGATTTTGATTTTTTCATCAACATAATATTCTATCTACTGTTTTTATACCTGGCATTTCATCATTTTGAAAAAAATCTAAGAAAGCGTCTGCTACTAATAATATGGGTGATGATTATACAAATTTCCGCCGTTAATTTACTGCCGGGAATGGAAGATTATAGTATTTATGTGCTTTTTGCATTCATGATAGGAAGGTTTCTTGGAGTGGATCATCCAAAGGCAATGATTGATAAACCCCTGGATTTGAAGCGAAAAATACTGGGATGGATTGCTTTAGGAGTTTTCATCATATCTTTTACTCCCAGGCCTTTTTATTTTGAATTAAATGAAAAAGCCCGAATCGAAAAACCCGGGCTTAAAGAAAAAGATCATGATCCGTCAAAAATTATTGCAAGGCGGATGATAGAAATTTATTAAATCTTCGGAGATTTTTAATCTTGTGTCTGAATGATCTTCCCAATAAACACATACACAATTGGCAATCTCCTTTTCAAAACATTCTGAATCTGGATGGTCCGTAAATTCACTTTTCAAGTTTGCTGTCTCCCCAACTGAAATAACATTGTGATCGACCGTTGCGTCTGCTTTAATGGTCCTGTGGGTAACGACGTAAACCGCTTCCTTCTCTTTGTGTTCCCGGTTTATAGGATATACATTAAATGTATATTTATGCCCTGAAATACCAGTAAAATCTAATGTTCCAATTTTTGACATTCTTAAAGATTTTTGAGTTTAAAAATTCAACAACTTCGTTCCATGAACTTTGGAGTGTTATTATCTCCTGTTCGGTTTTAATTTAAAATATTTTTCTCTTTTTTATTCTTATTCTTTCAAAAATTTTGATGAGAAACACAAATTAAATGTACAATTGGACTATTTAATAATTGAAACCGTCCAATTTCTGAAAGAATCACTAAAATTTTTATCACGATATTTTCATAATTTTCCCTATTGCAACTTGAGTATAATTATTTTTAGGATAAATTGAATGTAGAATTTCAATTCTATAAAATGAAATATTATACTACTGTATTTTTTCTATAGAATATATTAAAACAAATACCAGAAAATTATGAAAAATAAGAATATCGCCATGCTCGGCACTGGATTTATCAGTGATTTTTATACCAATACCCTACACAGTTTAAGAAGCGGAGACAGGGTAGTGCTTGCATATTCAAGATCGGAAGAGCGGGCTGGAGACTTTGCGAAAAAATGGGGCGTACCTCACCATACAAACAGTCTTGAAGAGGCTGTTAACCATCCCGAAGTTGATACAGTTATCATAGGATTACCAAATAATTTACATTTTGATGCCGTAAAAGCTGCTGCAAAGGCTGGGAAGGCTGTGCTGTGTACCAAGCCCCTAGGAAGAACTGCCGGAGAGGCTAAAGAAATGCTTGAAGCGGTAGAGGAAGCGGGTGTTTTTAATGGTTACCTCGAAGATTTGGTTTATACACATAAAACATTAAAAGCCTTAAATTCTGTTAAGAATGGGGCGCTGGGCGATATACTGTGGGTAAGGTCGCGGGAAACTCATCCGGGCCCGCACAGTGACTGGTTTTGGACGAAGGAATTATCAGGCGGTGGGGCCATAGTAGATATGGGCTGTCATTGCATTGAGATTGCACGAAATTTTATCGGAAAAGATATTAAGCCAATTGAAGTAATGTGTTGGGCAGATACTCAGGTGAAACCGATTGAAGCTGAAGATCATGGCATTGGGCTGGTTAAATATGAAAATGGCGCGATTGGCCAGTTTGAAGTTAGCTGGAACTTCAGAGGCGGCATGGATTTAAGGGATGAAGTCAGTGGTGTGGAAGGCACCATCAGGATGGATCATTTTTTAAGGACTGGATTTGACATGTTTACGGCTGTTGGAGAGGGTGGTTATGTTGCTGAAAAAGCTGAGACTGACAAGGGCTGGCTTTTTCCGGTAGGTGATGAAATAGGTGCGCTCGGTTATGACAATATGTTCCACAATATGTTTGAAAGCATCGATAAGGATGAGATCCCTATGGAGGACTTTTACGATGGTTATGTAGTGAATTCTATCATTGATGCGTGCTATTTATCCGTCAAGTCAAAACAATGGGAACCGATTAAATTGGATATTTGGAAGGGGAGAACCGGAGTTGATAAAATTAATGCATTAAAAGAGTACGATTCGGATCATTATCTTATCAAAAAGGAACAGCTTCCCAATGGAACGACTAAACTTATTTTAAAGGAAAAAAAATCCGGAAAAATAATTCAGAAAGAATTGTGAAAAATATGGTATTAAATACCTTATCTATCGGTGTTCTCATCCACCGTTTTTCCATAAAAAAATAATTGGACCGGTTAAACAAAAATCATTTCATTTAGTTTTGAAGATATCTTTTTATAAATAATTCTAATAATAAATATTATGGCTCAAATAACCCTTGGGGGTAACCCAGTTACCACAGTTGGTGATCTACCGGAAGTTGGATCGAAAGCTCCGGATTTTAAGGTAACAAAGACAGACTTAACGGATACTTCGTTGAGTGATTATAGCGGAAAAAATGTTGTATTGAATATTTTTCCGAGCATTGGAACTGGCGTGTGTTCTGCATCTGTTCGAAAATTTAATGAACTTGCCGCTGGAACAGAAAATACTGTGGTCGTTTGCGTTTCAAGAGACCTTCCTTTCGCACACAAATCCTTTTGTGAGGCAGAAGGTATTGAAAATGTGATCCCGACCTCGGAGTACAAAGACAGTGGATTTTCTGATAACTATCATGTGAAAATGTTAGATGGAAAATTTGAAGGACTATTATCCAGGAGTATTGTGGTGATTAATTCAGAAGGTACTGTAATCTATACTGAACAAGTACCTGAGATTGCACAGGAACCCGATTATGATAAAGCTTTGGCAGCACTAAAATAAAAATTTTATAGAATAGATTTAAAACCTGCTTCTTATCAAGCAGGTTTTTTTATGATTTAGAGGAATCATTGAGCTTGTCTTTAAAGAAGTAGGCAAAGAACATTAATACGAGTAATGAAAATACTGCCGGCGCCATCCATATCATTTTCCAATCGTGGAGGTTGTCACTAAGCAAATACATATCCACTATTTTTCCTGAAGCTAATGTTCCTATATAAAATCCCAATCCATAGGTGGCAAAAGTAATGAGCCCCTGGGCAGAGCTTCGAAGGTTTTCAGGAGCCCGCTTATCCACAAAAATCTGTCCGGTTACAAAGAAAAAATCATAACAAATTCCGTGTAGAATAATGCCCATATAAAACATCCATACGAGTGATTCATTATCCCCGTAGGCAAAAAGTATATATCTGACGACCCACGCGGCCATTCCTATTAATACCATCTTCTTTACTCCCAATCGTTTAAAAAAGAATGGCATCACCAGCATAAATATAATTTCTGACATCTGTCCCATAGTCATTTTTCCGGCAGCGTTGGTCATTCCGGTTTCATTTAAAAAGGCATTGGTAAATGAATAGTAAAACATTAATGGAATGCATATCAAAACAGATGAAATAATCATTATTAAAAAATCTTTCTCTTTGAAAAGTAGAAATGCGTCCAATCCCAAAATTTGAGAAATAGTTTTCTTTTCCTGATTATTTTTGGGAGGCACATGAGGCATGGTAAAACTGTATAAACCAAGTACAGCAGATACAACTGCGGCTATTTTGAAAAATGTTGCCTTATCTTCTACTCCTAAAAAACCAATGAGCAAACCAGCTATAATCCAGCCAATCGTACCCAATACCCTAATGCCGGGGAATTCCTTCCCCGGATCCTTTAACTGACTAAATGACAATGAATTGGAAAGTGCCATTGTAGGTGTGTAGCAAAAGGAGTAGGCTAAAAGTAAAATATAAAAATTCCCAAATGTATGAACCTCCGAAATGGCGAACAGTAAAACAGCTCCAACTAGGTGAAGCGTCCCAAGTAGTCGTTCTATAGCAAAATATTTATCGGCAATCATCCCCATAAAAAAAGGAGATACCATGGCGGCTATGGCAAAAGTGCCATATGCATGACCAACCTGTGCACCATCAAAATTTAACGTTTTCATTAAATAATTACCCATGGTCACATACCAGCATCCCCACACAAAATATTGCAGAAGCATCAAAGAAGATAACTGAAGTCGTACTTTTAATTTCATGTAGAATGAGGTTAGGGATTAAATTTGTTTACTCGCTGTCATAGGACACCAACGAGTTTACTATATAATCCTTAAACTTGTTTTTACCCCCTAAAAATGTCAGTTCAATGATGAAAGAAACCTGTACAACAATACCGCCTGCTTTCTCAATGAGATCGCATGCCGCCCTTGCAGTTCCTCCGGTTGCAAGTAGATCATCGTGCAAAAGTACTTTATCACCGGGATTTATCGAATTCTTATGAATTTCAAGGGTATCTTCTCCGTATTCAAGCATATAAGATTGACTGAGCGTCTCGGCTGGGAGTTTTCCCGGCTTTCGGATAAGTACAAATCCTGTATCTAGTTTGTTGGCCAAAATCCCACCGAAAATGAATCCCCGGGAATCAATACCGACAACTTTATCTATCTTCATTTTTTTTGAAAATTCATATAACGCATCAGCGCTTTTTCTGAAACTTTCTTTATCCTCTATTAGGGTGGTAATGTCTCTGAACATAATACCCTTCTTTGGGAAATCAGGAACATTCCTGATCATTTTCTTGAAATAGTTTTCCATAAAATAAAAATCTGTGGGAATAAAAATTATGATATTACTTATAAGTGGAGCCAATATAAATAATTCGATTCTTATTCTGGAAAATGTAGGATAAATAAAAAAATAGAATCAATGTAGTTTAGTTAGTGATTGCAAGAAAATTCTGCTGTATCCTGCCCGCACCCCTAAAATCCCCTAAAGGGGAAATTCCAACGCTTTTGGTGAGAGGCACATCCCCTTTAGAGGGACTGAGGGGTGTGCGAGGGGCTGTAAAGAGTAAAGGAGTTTTCTTGTTGGCACTCGTTAAGAAGATTGATTGTATATTTAATACGTTTACCCATATACCAATCTGGATTCTGGATCGATTGGAAATGAGATTATAATTGAATATTTGCCCAGTAGGTGTTCTAACAGACCGACCCAGGATGACTTCAATGAAGAAATGAAGGAAATCCCAGCTTATCTAAATTGGATTAAACGTATGAGAAATAATGAATTTATGGAATTTTATAATATTGCCTAATAACTTACCATGCTCTTTCGACTTTTTGTTTTTTCTTTCATAGCCAGATTCATGAAGCAAATAGGAGGCTATAAAATTGTGGTGTGATTTGTTATTTTGATTGTCATTAGCCACTTTATTTTCAATAGATGTCTCATTCATTTTTTCACATTTATTGAATTCTCTGATCTCAGAGGTTATTTTTTCTTCAGCAGAAATTACGCCTCTTGTAGTTGATGATACAATTAGTAAACTCAGACCCATCCCAAAAACAATTATTATATTTTTGAATTTATTAGACTTGTGAACGGCTCCTTTTTTCGAATTTAAATTTAATGGTGACATAGTGTATCGGTTGTCCTGGCCTTGGTTCACCAAGATTAATGCCACAATTGCAACTCTTTGTTAATGAGAGATCTATATATAATCAGTCTATTGTTAGTGTTCATTATCGTTCATGGTCATATTAAAAAACGAACATTAAAACATAGTACTACGGAATGAAACCATTATTATAATTTGTGAAATAATACACTCTGAGGAATTTCCTGTTTTTTCAACCCGGGTCCCTTCCAACTTACACTTAAAGCTTTACCGCCTCCCATCTGAAAATATTCCAGTTTTATGATATGCCAACCGGCCTTTAACCCAATTTTTTTGAAACGCTCCTGAATCGAAGTCTGAAGACCGGAGACCGAAGCAAAAAAAAGAAAATGCCGCTATATGATTAAAAAAGGTTAATAAATCTTATTTGGGAAATTTTTCTTCCGACTTCTGACTTCGGTCTTCAATCCCTTTCATCGAGATTTCGGCTTAATAGACAAAAAGGAGGCTGAAACCTCTGTAAGTTTCTGATATTCATAGCTTTGCATCAAATGAAAGCTTATGAATAAAAAAAGTGTGTTTTTTGCAAAAGTTCCATTATTAAGAAAAATGGTAAAATTCGG
>JAJRQT010000225.1 GCA_024280115.1 Bacteroidota bacterium
TAAAAGTTAGTTCGAAATCCATCAGAAATCAGAAAATTAAGAGTGCAATAAAATATTAAAATAATTATATTGCAAAAACGAGAGATGCGTTTTCTTAGTGACACTAGTTACACCGCTACAAATTTATCTTTATGAAAAAGATCAACATCATATTTATTCTGGGGATCCTATTTCTTGGTACGAACGCCTTTGCTCAGGATTATTTTTTAAAATCAATCGGACCTTTCGATGAAGAAATAAAATCTCCTGAATCTTTCCTTGGATATCCCATTGGTTCACATCACACGCGGCACGACAGGCTGGTTGCCTATTTTGAATACCTTGGTGAAACTTCAGCAAAAGCCCGGCTGGAGGTATATGGCGAAACCTATGAAAAAAGGCCCTTAATAATACTCACCATCAGCAGTGCATCAAACCTCGGTAATCTCATGCACTTGAAAGAACAGCATCTGAAATTGACCGATCCTATGGAAAAACATATCGATTTTTCAGTTCAGCCGGTTTTTATCAATTTGGGGTACGGAGTTCATGGAAATGAACCATCCAGCGCAGAGGCAGCTATGCTCACGGCCTACACACTCGTAGCTTCTCAAAATGAAAAAGTCGGGAATTATCTCAAAAATTCAGTCGTTTTCATCGATCCTGTCATCAATCCGGACGGAAGGGCAAGGCATACACAATGGGCAAATATGTACGAGGCAAATCCAGCGGTCGCCGATCCTGCAGACGCCGAACACAATGAGGCTTGGCCCAGAGGCCGCACCAATCACTACTGGTTCGATCTGAACAGAGATTGGTATCTGGCGATCAATCCGGAAAGTAGAAGTAAGCTGAGTTGGTATCATGAGTGGTATCCGAATGTGGTCACAGATTTTCATGAAATGGGGACCAATAGCACTTATTTTTTCGAACCCACGAAAGCCAATGCGTCAAAAAACCCAATAATGCCCAAAGAGAATTATACCAAACTCAATACTACTTTTGCAAAATACTATTCCGAAGAACTCGATAAAATAGGATCGCTGTATTTTACAAAGGAGGTGTTTGATGACACTTACCCTGGGTACGGTTCATCATATTCCGATATAAAGGGAGCCCTGGCCTTGTTGTTTGAGCAGGCGGGTTCGCGAGGCCTTGTGCAGGAAAGAAACCGTGGCAAGATAACTTTTGCCTTCACCATCCGCAATCACTACATCTCCAGCATGGCCACCATGAGGGCGGCTGTTGAGAATAAAGAAATGATACTAAAATACCAGCGTGATTTTTTTAAGTCAGCTATTGATAATGCAAAAAAAAGCGGCATAAAAGGGTATGTATTTGGAGATGAATTTGATAAAAGCAGAACCATGGCTTTTATTGACAAATTATTGTTGCATGAGGTGCGGGTTTATAAACTCAAGGAAAACCTGAAGTTTGGAGAAAAGTCTTTCTCTGCCGATTTTTCTTTTATAATACCTGCGGAGCAAGCCCAATACCGAATGGTACAATCTGTATTTGAAACCTTTAGTGAATATACCGATAGCGTTTATTATGATGCCTCGGCATGGTCACTGGCAAATTTTTATAATATGACCTATGAGCCTCTGACAAAATTATCGGGAATCGGAGAGATTGTTGAGGTACAAAATAATAAAAAGACCATCGCAAAAGTAAAGAAATCTTCCTATGCCTATTTGGCATCTTATGATGATTATTACACTCCTTCTTTTTTGTATAGTCTTCTTGAACGTGGCGTGATTGTTTCCTCAGCATTTAAACCTTTCACAGCCATGGTCGAAAAAAATGCAATGAAGTTTAGCTTTGGTTCCTTGATCATTCCGGTTCATCAGCAAAACATCTCTCAGGATTCTTTATATCGTGCAGTAACAGTCGCATCTGAAAAATGGAAAATAGAAGTCCACAAGGTGAGTACAGGCTACAGCATGAAAGGAATTGACCTTGGAAGTATGAATGTCAGGATAATTGAAAAACCTAAGGCATTTATGCTTATTGGAAATGGAGTATCATCTACTGAGGCCGGAGAGATCTGGCATTTACTCGATACAAGAGTCAGTATGCCTATCACTAAAGTTCCCATTCAAAATTATGCCTATCTTGATATAAATAAATATAATGTTATGATCATGGTCTCTGGCGGATATGACCTGCTGGATTCGCTTAAGCAACAGAAACTCAAAAGCTGGATTGCTAAAGGGAATACCCTGATTACGATACGACAGGCCTCTTCCTGGGTCATAAATAACAATCTGGTACAGGACTCGCTGATTGTAGATGATAATGATAAAAAGGAAGTTAAACGGTTAAGCTACGTAGATGCCAGAGAGCATCTTGGAAAAAGACAAGTAGGGGGAGCTATTTTTGAGGTTGATCTCGATATTACACATCCATTGGGATTTGGTTATCACAACCGGAAATTACCAGTTTACAGAAATAGCACCGTATGGTTGAAACCTAGTAAAAACCCTTTTGCCACAGTTGCAAAATATACAGACGATCCTCACATAGATGGATTTATTTCTGAAAAGAACTTAAATGATTTTCTTAAGCCTTCTGCGTCTCTGATAGTCAGCAAGATCGGCAGAGGTAGGGTAGTGATGTTTGCCGATAATCCAAATTTCAGAAGTTCGTTTTATGGCACCAACAGGCTATTGTTGAATGCAATATTTTTAGGAAACCATATTTATTTGCCTGAGTAGAAATATAAAAAAAGTCTCGAAATCTTATGAATCAGGGGCTTGGTGTTTTGTTGGATTTTATGCCTATTCTTCAAGGGCAACTATACCAGGAAGCACCTTGCCTTCCATGTATTCCAACAATGCTCCTCCACCAATAGATACATAACTTACTATATCACCGAAGTGAAGGATATTATATTCACTGCGGCAGCAGAATCACCTCCCCCATCCGAATTTGACTAGCCATGCTTATTATTTTCAGGAGGATAAAACCACATTTTTGAATATGGGTCTTTCCAATCTTCATTTTTCCCCGCAAATATTAAATTTCTTTAACCACATAAAATATTGTACACGAATACAGGGGAGTGCGTGCAAAAAATAATAATAACGCTAAAAATGAAAGGACAAAAGATTTCATTCCTGAAGTGTTAAATATCTCTCATTCCACCCTATTATTGCTGCCGGCAATGTATGTGCCAGGTAGAGCAATCCGCCGGCAAGCAAGACATCGATCGGCTGTTTTTCTGCAATAGCGAATGTATAAATTACTCAAGTTTCGCAGTTAAATAACTGCTTGAAAATCAGAGAATAAGATAAAGAAAAAGCAACATGAAAATTTGGTTAAAAGACTGTTTTTCAGTAATTTAACATAGTTTCCAAACACAAATAATCATGTTGCAACATA
>JAJRQT010000226.1 GCA_024280115.1 Bacteroidota bacterium
ATTGAAAGATGTGTACTACATGAACCTGTGAGCTATGCAATGATTAAATCAAATGCGATCTAAATGGGTAACCCTATCCTTTTAATAGGCTCACATCAGGTATTTTCACAGTTTACGATTAACGGAAAAATTGAAGACATCAATGATACCGGGGTACCATTCGCCAACGTTCTATTACTTTCCAAATCAGATTCAGTTTTGATAAAAGGAGCTGTGGCTAACCAGCATGGATTTTACTCACTTTCTAATATTGATGAAGGAGAATATATCATTGCTTCCTACATGGTAGGTTTTAAAAAAACCTATAAAACAGATATCAACTTTACCCAGCAGAAAAAGCTCACACTGGAAGATATCATTTTATCAGTAGATACACGAGAATTGGAAGAGGTAGTTATTAAGGCAGATAAACCACTCTATGAAATGGAGATGGGTAAAATGATCGTAAATGTCTCAAGCAGCATCACATCATCCGGACAATCTGTAATTGATGTATTGGAAAAATCTCCAAATGTGTTGATCAATCGTCAGAATGGAAATATTGCTGTTGGAGGAAAAAATGGTGTAATTGTATTGATCAATGGCAAGCGCAGCAGGATGGACATGGCTGCTGTTTACCAAATGCTGGAAGGGATAAATGCAGGCGATATAGAGAAAATTGAGATTATGACTATTCCCTCAGCCAACTATGATGCAGATGGTGATGCTGGATTTATCAATATTGTCATGAAAAAGGGAACCGGTGTGGGTACCAATGGCTCGGTTATGGCAAATCTTGGTTATGGCTCTGGTGCCAGGGCAGGTATAAGCCTAAACCTGAGTCACCAGGCTAAGAAATTAAGCCTGTTTGGGAGTTATTCATTTAACTATGTTGAGTCACAACAATTACTCAACCAACACAGGGAAGTTTCCAATGAAAAAGAATCCGTAAATTCTTCACAGGAATCTATTCGAGATGCAACAAGATCGACACATAATTATCGATTGGGTTTTGATTACTATCTAAGTAAACAAACCATCGTGAGTGGTTTATTTAGCGGTTATAATAATAAATGGCAAATGACTGCCAAAACGAAATCACTATTTGAGTTTTCCGCATCACCGGATACAATTATAGATATTGTTATAGGTGAAACCAACCATTGGAAGCATTTGATGGGAAACATCAATATTCAACATACTTTTGATAAGGGACAGGTGATTAATGCCAATTTAGATTACCTGACCTATGATAACCGCCAACCATCATTTTACGATTATAACTATTATGACGGTGACAAGAACCTTTTAATTAAGGAAGAAAATAGAATATCTAAAGAAACGCCCATTAAGATTTGGGTTGCCAAAATTGATTACTCAACTGATGTTGGCTCTAAAGCTAAACTGGAATTGGGAGTAAAGGGCACTTTTTCCAATCTGATTAATGATGTGGTTATGGAAGATAAAAAAGGGGGAGAATGGATTGTAAACGACTTTTTTAGCAGCTATGCAGACCTAACGGAAGATATTTTAGCAGCATACGCATCCATCAAGATCAACTTTAATGAAAATACAATGCTCAATGCAGGCCTCAGATATGAGCATACAACTACTAACATGAATTCACTGGAGGAAGTTGGATTGATCGACCGAAATTATGGCGACTTATTTCCCACAATATTCTTTTCGCGGAAAATAGATAAAAACAACTTGATCCAATTATCTTATGGACGGCGAGTAACCCGGCCTACTTTTAATGAAATGGCTCCATGGGTTTTCTTCTCTGACCCTTATACTTTCTTTAGTGGTAATGTAGATATACTTCCAGCATATACCAACAACATAAAAGCGGATTACTCTTTCAAAAGTTTCATATTTTCTCTGCAATATAGCCATGACAAAAATGCAATTTTAAGGTTTCAACCTATTCTTGATCCGGAAACCAACATCCTGGTCTTTACTACTGATAACATTGATAAAAGAGAGACTGTATCCACAACTTTCACCTTTCCTTTCCAGGTGACAGATTGGTGGGAAATGCAAAATAATCTTTCGGGAAACTGGCAGTTAATCGAAACTGAAATAGATGAAGAAATGTTTAAAAGGAGTCAGTTTGGATATCAGTTTAACACTACACAAACATTTAAACTCCCGAAGAAATTTACAATTGAACTTTCAGGGTTTTATATGTCTCCCATCATCAACGGTTATTTTAATTGGCTTGCCAGAGGATTTGTGAATTTAGGCATTCAGAAGGAGTTGAATACAAATGGAACTTTGAGATTTTCCGTAAACGATATTTTTGAAACAAGTCAATTTAGATGGAAAGAAGTTGACAACGCCCCATATTCTATCAACGGGAATATCAAATTTGACAAAAGAATATTTACCATAACCTATACCCAAAAATTCGGAAATAAAAAAATCAAAGGCACCAGGAAGCGATCTGTTGGGTCTGAGGATGAAATGAAAAGAGTGACGAATTAAAGTACTTCCAATATCTGAAAATTATTTTATTAAATTTATGGCTTCGTTACATTTTGAATTTCATTTCAAACGTAAAATATGAAACTAATAGTATTCCCATTACTATCCTCCATGATCCTGTTTATGGGACCTATGGAAAAACCTGAGGTAAATCAAGCCAATAAAAAGAAGGAATTATACATCAGCTCAGATTTCACAGCTCCAGGAGGATTTACCTCTGGTATAGAAGGGCCGGCATGTGATAAGAAAGGAAATGTATATTTAGTGAACTACCAAAAACAAGGTACAATTGGCAAGGTGAATACAAAAGGGAAGAGTGAGATATTTATCAAACTTCCTGGCGAAAGCATTGGAAACGGCATACGGTTTCACAGCAAGGGATTTATGCTTATTGCAGACTATACAAATCACAATGTATTGAGAGTAGATATGTCAACGAAACAAATAAGCGTCTTCGCCCATGAACCAAAAATGAATCAACCCAATGACATTGCCATTGGTAAAAATGACATCATTTATGCCAGCGACCCAAATTGGAAAGAATCCACAGGCAATATCTGGAGAATTGATAAAAATGGAAAAGTGACATTGCTAGAAGAAAATATGGGGACTACCAATGGTATTGAAGTTGGCCCTAATGAAGATTTATTGTATGTAAATGAAAGTGTACAAAGAGTGGTCTGGGTGTACAATTTATCTGAGGATGGAAAAATCAGCAATAAAAGAAAGTTTATTTCCTTTCCTGACTTCGGCATGGATGGCATGCGATGTGATGTTATGGGAAATTTGTACATCACAAGACATGGCAAGGGCACAGTTGCTATGATTTCACCGGAAGGGAAGCTGATTCGTGAGATAAAATTGAAAGGACGCAAACCATCGAATGTCGCTTTTGGGGGCAAGGATGGTAAAACATGCTTTGTGACACTTCAAGACAGGGGTTGTATTGAGTCCTTTCGGGTGGAGTTCCCCGGAAGGTCCTGGGAATTGCAATAGATTTCCCTTTATCTCGAAGAGATGTCTTTTACCCAGTGTTGTAAGATTAAAGTTGGCAACCATCTTAAATTCTACACATTATGAATCCAAAATCAGTAATCATGACAGGTATCAGCAAAGATAAAGAATGTATGAAAGCGAGTTTTACAAGTTAACCGCATTAAAATCAAATGTAATTGTTGTCCTGTTTTCACCTTTATTCATTTTTAACACCAGCGCTCAAAATGCTGATAGTGAGCAAGGAGGTATGATTTTCATTATCTATGACAATGTATCACCCAGTAATTTCGCTGAATATGAACTATGGATAAAAGAATTTGAAACCCTGCCAGATGAAACCGGATCTCCCACTTATGGGGTTTGTAAAAATAACTGAAGAAATAATAACGAATTTCATCAGAGCTACTTAAAATATCCTTGAAGGGTTGGATTATCTGATCCAAATTTTAACTGCTCAGAAGTTATCTTCGTATCGTAGGAATAGAGGTAATATTAGAATTGAAAATCGCCCGAAAAACATTATTTCCAATACTCAATTCAATAATTCATTTGGTGAATCTTCTTTGATTTCTTACCTTTTAAAAGTCTATTCAGGTCTGGAAGTTAGGTGGCAATAAGTGCATTAAATATATGACAATAACAGATGCTTAAGAATTACTTCAAAATCGCTATTCGAAGTTTAATCAACAACAAGGTTTATTCTTTTATCAACATAGCCGGATTGAGTATTGGCCTGGCATGCGTATTGGTAATTGTCTCTTATGTCAGCCTGGAATTGAGCTACGATAAATTCCACAAAAACTACCGGGATATTTACCGGGTGACGGAGTATCGCATGCGAAATAATCAGCAAACACATACCGCTACAACATTTAGCCCCCTTGCAGATTTGCTTGAGTCCCAGGTACCTGCGGTTAAAAAGGTAGTCAAAATGTATCCATTATCCGGGTTGGTAAGTACTGATAAAATAAATAAGTTCAAGGAGAATAAATTTACTTTGGTAGATTCTGTATTCTTTGATGTCTTCACCTTTAAATTGCTCAAAGGTGCGCTCGAAGGTGCGCTCGACAATCCCTTTTCTGTGGTGCTCCCAGAAAATAAAGCCCTTGAGTATTTTGGAACTACGGAGATTATTGGCAAGGAACTATTTTTTGAAAATGCCACAGAACGATTTAGCTTCAATATCACCGCGGTTATAGAAGATTTTCCACAAAATTCTCATTTTGAGTTGGATTTCTTCGCCTCATTTAGCAGCATTAAAACCATTCGACCAAGCTATAATAATTGGTTTCATCCAGCTATTTACCTCTACGCTCAATTGCAACCCAGCTTTAGCGGAAAAGATCTGGATACGCAGATGACGGCAATGAGGGAACAACACTATCCTGAGAATATTAAAGAAACCAGAAAGCACGAGGCTCAAAAAATTACTGATATCCACCTAAACTCTGATTTAACAAATGAATGGCAGGCTAATTCGAGCAAAACATATGTTAAACTTTTTGCTGTTATTGCCTTATTTATTTTGCTGATTGCCTGTATAAATTTCATGAACCTCTCCACAGCTCAGGCAACCTACCGGGCAAAAGAAGTGGGCATAAGAAAGGTAATGGGGGCTGAAAAAGGTCAATTGCTTGGACAGTTTTTAGGGGAGTCTTTTATAGTAACTTTGCTTTCATTTGTGATTGCCTTTGGATTGGCGCAATTAGCGCTCAGTTATTTTTTCAATGAATTTATCAGCAAGGACATTTCAGTGGTAAATCTCCTTATGGGCAGTAATATTTTCTGGATAATAATATTCCTCCTGCTTGTCAGCTTATTGGCGGGAAGCTATCCGGCGTTTTACCTCTCCGGCTTCAAACCGGTCACGACACTCAAAGGAAAAGTAATTAAAATATCCGGCCTCGGAAATGTCAGAAAATTCATGGTCACATTCCAATTCTTTATTTCATGTCTGCTGATTATTGGCACCCTAATCGTCTTGCAACAAATAAATTTCCTTAGAAATGAACAACTCGGTTTTGATAAAGAACAAATTGTAGCGGTTGGTCTGGTCGATCGACAGGATCAGAATAATTACATCGCCTTAAAAAATGCCTTCGCAAGCGAGTCGTCAATAGTAAATGTAGCCTCCTCCTCCACCCTGCCTGGGCGCGATGGATTCTATGCCTTCCCAATTGCAGCTGAAGGTTCTGATGATGATGAAATGACCATGAAAACCCTGGGTGTTGATGAAGATTATATCACTACCTACAAACTGGAAATTATCGCCGGGAGGGATTTTAATAAAGATATTACTACAGACCTTAATCAAGCCTTTATATTAAACGAAGCAGCAGTCGCAAAATTTGGCTGGGACAATGCGCTGAATAAAGATTTTTCTCTAACGGTGCATAGCGCTGTCGGTCGCGAAGAACGCAAGGGTAAAGTAATTGGGGTTGTCAAAGATTTCCATTACCAGTCATTGTACAATCTTATTGACCCGTTGGTATTATATGTCAATACAGGTCCATTTTATAGTAATTTTCTAAATGTCAAGTTTGCTCCGGGTAATTGGGAAGAAGCCATTAACCTGCTTACCACCAGGTGGAAATCCTTCAGCCCTAACAAACCTTTGGAATACTATTTTCTGGATGATGAGTTGGCCAAGTTTTATGATTCAGAGGTAAAAATTGGGCGCATTTTTACTGTCTTTGCAGTATTATCCATCATTATATCTTGTTTAGGATTGCTTGGTTTATCGGCTTTTTCTGCCCAGCAACGTGTAAAAGAAATCGGCATACGCAAGGTACTTGGAGCTAATCTCACAAGTATTCTACTCCTCCTTTTCCGCGAATACATAGTCTTGATTGTTCTTGCCAATCTTATAGCCTGGCCATTAGGCTGGTATCTGAGCACAGAATGGCTGGCAACCTTTCCCTACCGTACCGGCTTAACTATTGGTGTCTTCCTGCTCACCTTTTTTGGCGCTTTAATTATAGCACTTTTAACTGTTAGTTTTCAATCAATAAAAGCCGCTGTTGTCAATCCGGTAAAATCTCTGAGAGATGAATAAATACGGTACCTACTGTTATTTTAATGGCACCCTTGTTGTAATTGACGGAAGACCGGAGTCGGAAGAAATAAATTCCATCATAAACATTTGTCTATGTTTCTTAATCCTACTTTGTTTTTTCTTTTTTAGCTTCGGTCTTCGGTCTCCCAACTTCTGTCATTTTCATAGAACTTCCATTAAACCAGTGTGCTGCAGGTAGGTTCATGGTAGTACCATAAATATTGAATAACCCTGGTTAAAATCAATCTCCAACTAGATGGATATTCCGGTGATACTGACCCCTCTTCCGGTGATGTTGACCCCCTTGGTGGATCAAGGTTCAAAGAACTCGATGGTCTGACAATATTACCGTTTTTTTCTTAAACTTTCACCTTTTAATTCTATGCGATAAGAGGAA
>JAJRQT010000227.1 GCA_024280115.1 Bacteroidota bacterium
GCATAGAATTAAAAGGTGAAAGTTTAAGAAAAAAACGGTAATATTGTCAGACCATCGAGTTCTTTGAACCTTGATCCACCAAGGGGGTCAACATCACCGGAAGAGGGGTCAGTATCACCGGAATATCCAGGAACCGGGGCTAAGCTGAGAATGGTTCATAAGTATAACAAAGAATATCATTATTTTGAAGTTGGAAAATCCTATGGCCTTGATTTCAAATTAGTTAATGTAGGGAGTGACAATGCAGAAAATATTGAAATCAAAATTTCTTCACCCCACCCTTATATTAGTATTACGGATAGTATAATAAAAGTATCAAATGTTAGCCCCGGAAGCACAGTGGATCTTAATAATCAGTTTGATTTCAGTTTTAGTCAACATAGCGATTCCAGCTTTGTGGGCACATTGTATTTTGAAGTGAAGTTAAACGGGATAGTTGCTGACACCCAAAACGCAATGTTTTTCACAACTTACAAATCGCCCTACATCACTAAAGATGAAATTATTATTCTTGATGGACGGACCGTAAAAGATATTCCCATTTACAGACAAGGACCGAATGAAATTCAAACACATAGCATTTCCGGAGGGAAGGGAAATGGTAACGGCATATTGGAACCCGGGGAAGAAGCGCATGTTTATATCAGGTTGGCAAAGGGTATGGCGCCCAATGATACAAATACATTTCATAGAACCTATTTGCTCAATCACCTCGATGAACCGTACATAAAAGCTGATCGTTTACATTATGCGGAGAGATTAAATCAGGCATCAAAAACCCACATATCTACGGTTCTTTCCATTACTGACGATACTCCAATAGACCACGAATTCGATCTATGGTTGAAAGTTGAGAGTCTTTATAATGATAAAAATGATCCTACGTCCAGGGCAGCGATTTATGCACATCATCATGACTACCGAAGGTTTAAGCTAAAGGTGGGTGACTGAATTGAAAATTGGGGCGGTGTTCAAAAAAAAATAATTCATGGGTTTTTGATTCTTTTTTTGCCTTTGGTTTATTGATTTTTAATTTTTGATATTTTCTTTCTGTAATCTTCGTAAGTAAGAATTTGTGCATCTTTCCCTTCATCAATATTGGCTTGCATTTTTTTGAGTTTTGAAGGGCCTGCACTATGTTGACCGGTTATTAAAAAATTAGTCTTTTTACCAACACCTGTATCTACATCACTTCCAAGTTTTTTCAGTTCATTAGCGATAATGTTTTTTATCCCTCCTTTTTTGGAAAATCCAGTTAACACTACTTTTTTCATATAAAAAGGATTGTCCCTATTTTCGACATGTTCAAAATCTGGTTTTAAAACATCTCCCCTTAGGATTTCAGAATCAAATTCTAATTTTGGCTTTTTTTGGCGCTTACTTTTTACCTTTTCCAATAATTCGTAAGGAATTTCATTATTTAAATTTCTATTGTATAGAATTCCGCAGGCTCTTGCATCTGAAAGTGCATGGTGATGATCCAATTCAATATCGCACGCTTCACATGCAACACTTAGACTGCATCCATAAATTTCATATGTACATTTCCATTCTATGTTAAGATCATTAGTTATACCATTGGCCTCCATTGCTTGCAATAAACAATGTTTATCGGTGGACTTGACCCCATGTGCAATTAAAATGTTTCTATTAATTCTTTTTTTAATTTCAGGGTACACTTCGTCAAACGTTGGAGAGTCAATGGTGTCTTTCGATGTAATATGATTTACTTTAGAATTATACCAATTATATTCATTATCTGGAGGTTGAATCAAAGTATAATACTCATCTATAGTATTCCCATCTTTAAAAGACACAATTCCTACAGAACAAATAGAGCCTTTAAAGCTTGTTGCATACTCAAAATCAATAGCTACGAAATCTGGTTTAGTCACATTAAATGATTTTTCTTTCCTTGTTTAAATGTTGTATGAATACCTTGATTGTTCAGCTTATTCATTATTTAATGGTTTGCGTTCTTTATATCCAATAAGTATTGCAAGTTCTTCATAATTTCTTTGTCTAATTTCTTTTTCACACCTATTGATAAAAGATGTATAATTTGACATTACATTATCTTCTTTTCGAGTAAAATCTGTAAAGCCCTCTAAGGCCTCACTACTAAAATCAATTTTTAATTTATCAACCTCATCTTTTGTTAATCTTGTCCAATTGTCCATAGCCTCATTTAGTTCAGTATTTGACATCATATATTTTGTTAAACATCGTTTACGGTCTAAGCAATAGTATTCAACAAAATTCTTTGAAAGTATTTCTTTGTCTCCTGTTTTTTTTGCTGGATAGTTTTTAACTAGGGCAAGGCTTTTGGTTTTATTTACTTTAAAAAATCCAATAATTCTTTCTTCTTCCATGATGCTAATCTAAAAAATGATAGTTATAAAATTAACCAACCATATTGGTAAACCAAATGATGAGTTATATTTTTCAATATTTGAACAGTTCCTTTTAAAGTGTTGACTATCAAAATTACCGGATCAAAGTATCTCTTGCCTATGACTTTCACACAAATCTCTGAGCTTTTCTAAACAAAATGGTAGCTTATCATCAATTTCATTCAGCTTTTTCATGATTGCCCAAACATGTTTTGACAACCAACCGGATTTACCTACCAAAAAGTTGGGAATATTCTCATGGGCCTGAAACATTAATTTAAGATCGTATTCATCGGAATGAAGCTCATCATAAGCGGTTATAAATTCATTTACATCGGAATGATCCTTATGTTCCAGCCATTCACCCTTGATTGATCGGGCTAAATAATTTATTGTAAGACCAATATTAATTCTGGGTTCTGGTAAAGTTTTTATGCTGTAGTTTGGTTTAAAAGTGGAAAGAGATCTTCAGCCCTTAGTACTTTGTCTTTCGAATATGTTCTTGAAATTACTCTTTATGGATCTTTAATGCGAGTTCTCCATTTGGAATAGTAATGTCAATTTTTAGTATCCCATTTGTAGCTTCAATTGTTTTTGGATTATTAAATGTTCCTGCAATGGTGTTGAGTGTTTGAATCATGTAATTTCCATTATCGGTTTTTAAATGAAGGACGGTATTTTTTGTACCGACAGCTCTTAAATAAATGGCATATGATTTGTTGTTATCAGATAAAACAAAAGGAATTAATCCTGGTGATTTTTGAATACAGATATAATTTGGGTAAAGTTTTTCGAGCTCGAAACTGTCCAAAAAATCATGCAAGGTATTCAGCTGCATACGCAATGTTTTGCTTCCACCACCAGGAGCATCATTTTTACCGAGTCCATCTTCATTTCCAACATAAAAAGAATAATCCAGATTGTTAAACAACCCTCCACCACTTAACATAAATTTCCAGGCTTGTCTTCGATATACTTTGTCACCCGATCCTGCAAAGCCAGATTCATCAAACCCAATCACTTTATCATAATGGTAATTCCACTCTACAGCTTCTGGCCAGGCATAATGAAAATTGATAATCGAAATATGATCACTCACCCAGGGGATCGGCGCTTTATAATTGGTGTAATTCTGGGCTATCAAGTGCTTTTTATCAAGTTTAGTTTCTTCCGAATTGATGATAGAAGCCAGGCTGTCTTGCCATGCCAGCGATTCCTCATCTCCAAAATCAGCTTTTAGGCCCCAATCATCAAGTATCAATTCCTCTTTGTTTACAATGTTATAAGCCGGCAACTGACGATCCGGCCAGGGCTCGTTTTGTATCTCAAAGAAAAAATTATCAAATTCATTCAACTCTTGAACCATCTTTCTGACATAATTTGCCTGAAAAGGAAATAGTCCTCCATTGTTTATTATTTGAGCATTTTTATAGGCCATGTCCTGGTTTAAATTGATATTATTTGCTGGATTCTGAGGGCAAATCTCCCAGTGTCCTTCGTTATAGATCGAAGAAAATAAGGTCACTTCAACAATAATATCGTAGGTGCTTGCCAACTGCATGAAATTTTTCAACCTTTCAAAATAGGCAGTATTCCAAGAACTGAGATCATACACAGGTTTGCCCGATGGATCTTCCTTTTTAGCCCATGGCGTTATAACTCTTCCTTTTTGTGGAGCGAGGGTGTTATGTTGAATTGAAAAGCTCTCTCCATAAATTTCAAAATAGGTACCCGTAAAAACTCGCGTATAATTCATACCTTCCTCGGCAAGCGTTTTTAGATAAAGCTTGTAATCAAAATCAAGGTTGAGTACTGCGCCATAGTGCTCAGCTGAGGTGATCAATACGAGTGTTTTATCTTTATATTGAAAATAATGTGGATTTTCAGGATGTAGCTGAATAGGGCCTCTAGTAATGGTAATAGTTTCTGTTTTATGATTACTACATCCAGTAAATATGGCCACAAGCAAAAGGTATAGGAAAATTTTATTCATTGAGTTATTGATAGTTTACGATTAGTTTAGAGTATATTTTTTTGGTTCGGGATCAAGTATTTGTGATAAATGCAATTCCAAATGGAGGCAATGCAATTTTTTCTTTAAGAATTTCTTTCTTTAAACCATTGAATCCATCTGGTTCTTCCATTAATCTTATAATGTTTTTATCATTTATAAATATGGCATTACTATTAATAAACTCCTTTGGAAAATTAATAGAAATTGAACCTGAAGTGTAGTTAGCAAGTATCAATGAAGATACCCTTTTCCCTTTTTCACCAAAAGCCAATCCAGTGAAATTAAGCGCTTGCTTTGATTCGACATGATAAAAATCCCAGTCCTTATGCTCCAGTATAAATTTGAAAATAAAATACATTGGAAATACAATATCAGCCGGGGCAAAGAACTGATCTGTAAACGAGGGATTAGAAGATTGCATGATTCCTTTCATTCCTGTGGTTTCAAAGAATATCACTGATTCCGGCTCGCATTCCAGCAAGCTGTTAATTGTGCCCAATAACCATGAAGCGCCAAAAAGAGACATTTGGCGTACATCCACATCTTCAGGTAATTGCCCACTGATTGTGATGCTTTTTCCGGTAGCATTGGGATTCCATCTCATTTTGAATGTGATAGGAGAAATATGGATGGGCTTACCATGAGAAAATTCCCTGGCGGTGCGAACTGTATAAGGCTGTGCAAATATTGTTTCGATCAGAGAATCATTATCAAATGCATGAACCTGTGGGTTTATAGAATAAACTGAAAAATCCAGCTGATCCAGCGATAATCTATCCCGATTTAGCTCTGTGAAAAAAGCATTGGTGCCAGCGCCGATAGTTGCATTTGGAAATAGTTTCCTTAGATCAGGCAAAACCTGATTTATGGTTTCCTTTTGGGTTACATGAGGTTTCTTATTAAAAATATTGAGGATTGAAACCAAGGGTTTTTCCTTGCCTACAAAAGATCCAAATGCCTTCAGCTCCGTTTCAATCTCATCAAAGAAAAGACTCAATTCCATAGGAAATCCAAGAGATTCAGATTCACGAGTAGCTCTCTTTACCTTTTCTTCCCAGCCAGTTTCATAAAATTTGATATCAACCTGATAATGGTCAAATGGAATAGCCTTTATTTTATTAATTTCAGATTCTGAAAGCAATTCTATTTCAGAACTTTGTCCGATGTTTATTTTAGGTAGCGAATATGGGCTTTCAACAATTGTAAACATCACATCCGTAGTTTCAGATTCCCGTATATCAGGTTCCCCAATAATTGATAATTTAATGATTTGCCTGACTTTCTCTCCTTTTTTTATTTCTACAGGAAATGGGCGATCTAAGGGAGTGCAGTATGTCTTGTAAGACTCATCAGTCCAGTTGCGCTGATCCTCTGTTTCGAAAATATCTCCTGAAAATTCCAGTAAGGCTTTAATATTTGCAAGCTCCCATTCCATGGATTGTATGTCGAAAAACGGCTGATGGGGGCTGATCAGCTCAGGAAATTTTTGAAGTTTAGTGTTTCCATGGGAAGTTTTGATTATCACCTCTTTCCCTTTACATTCCTTTATTGGATGCAACACCGTAAATCCAATTCTATTTCTTCTAAAATTTGTTAATGCCTCTCCATCAATGGTAAACAAAACACTATTATCCTCTCTTCCTTCTATTGTGCAATGCCATAAAAAATTAATATCGCCTTGTTGCGCTTCAGCATGATAACGTATTGAAAAAGATTTTTCACTTTTTACGATTTTTTCGTTGAAAATCCTTAAAGGAATAGTTCTCCAATTGTGGTCTCTCACCGCATGGTTGATCATGCGAAGAACTTCCTGCTGCCCCAATTTGATATACCTAAGAAAGCCGTTTTCATAGAGCAGGTCAAATTTACCTGCTTTCAACGCAACCTTCTCTGTAAGTTTTTCTTTCTTTCCATAAAATAATATGTTTCTGTCCGGACTCATATCGCAAATCAGGTAATTGCCTTAATCTGCTCTTTAACCGATTCATCATCAAATATCCCTTTCCAGGTATCTTTGAATATTAATCCGTCACCAATTTTAATGGCTTTTTTTGCGGCATCAGAAAATTGCCCGCCGGGCAATTGGCCAAAAAGCAAAGCCAATTCAATATTGATGTGTCCAAGGAAGAAATCATACACGGCTTGTTTAGGAACACCTTTTTCCACTACAATATCTACTGCTTCTTTCATTTTGGTTACCATTGCTCCACTAAAAGTTTCGGAAAGGGCCGGCTCCAAAATACCCATATCCTTCAGTGTGATTCTGTGCGAAACAGAAACGGGTGCATACATAGTTTTTGCAAGTTCCTCCCCAATTTCATAGTAATTATCTTTTCCTTGAATCAGGGCACAAACAATTTTCTGTGTCGCACCAATGCCTCCAAAATAATCAAACTGCTTTAGCTCACTTGGCTCCCAGTTAAATACGGATGGGTGGCATGGATGTGATGCGAAATACGCTATATCCACTCTTTCTGGCAACGCTCCAGACAATGGTGCTGAAGGATCGAGACACATGCCCATAGCACCCGGCTTCATTTTTGGCACGTATTCATGCGCTACCTTTTTGATTAGTACGTCAGGCACGGCAAAGATGACAATGTCTGCATTGGGAATTGCCACATCAGGGTCTGAAACCACGACTCCTTTGCTTTGCACTCTTTCAATGCCTTCCGGACTCACTTCCAGATAAGACATTTGATAGGCTGATTTTTTTAAGTTGTCTGTGAGCCGGACACCCATTTTTCCACCGGAGCCAACTAATGCTACTTTGGTCATAACGTTATAGATTTTAATTAAAACTTATCGATATTTATATTTATCATATTTCTGCCGAATTTTGTAAAGCATGTTTCACATTTTTATCTTCGGACTTCGGTCTCCCGACTTCCGGCCAAAAAAAAGGCCTTTATTACATAAACGGTAGAACAATTTTACCTTATAACTTAAATCATAATATTTCTTCCTGCTCTGATTGATTCTATATAATTGTAAGCCCCATTTTGTCCACCTTTTAACGCGATTTCCAAACCATCGAATAGCTCATTTCTGGAATGTACAATACAAAGTGGGGATCCCGGAGCTATGGGCATTAGTATTTCCAATGCATAAATCCCCAATGCTTTTGATGCATGACCTGATGTATCTCCCCCACAAATCACAGTTCTGATTTTCCCTGCTTTTGTTAAAATACGTTTCAAAATATTTCCTTCTACCGCGCCGAGAAGCATGCCAGTGCTTTCATCCTTCAATCCCAGTTTCGACATTTCTTTTTTTGTTTCTTCAATGGCTGGATCGTCCGGACCTTTCGCGGTGTAGATTATGATGCTTTTGCCTCTCTCAAGCGCCTTCAGGGATATTACCATAACTCGCTGTTCTTCTTCCTCTGATAATTCCGGATTTACGAGTTTTACGGTATCTATCCGAATACCCTCAAATTCTTTTTGCAGTGCCCAATCTATTTGTTTGCCGGTAGTAGGAGCACAACTTCCTGAAAGAGCAATGATTTGGTCACTTTTCCCGGGACTTACCGGATGATCAGGTTTAATGAGTTTACGACTTTTTTGCAGATATAAACTTAATGCATGCTCTGCGCTGGATGCTCCTATGATCAATTGACATGAATCCTTTTGGGCATTTCGGATGATTTGTTCTCCGACATTTATTAAATGATCCATGGATAAAGTATCGAAAAGTAATATCTCGCCGTTTTTTAAGTTAAGTTCTTTAAATATTTTTTGCCTTTGCTCAAAACTCTTTTCAAGGGCAAATAAATCCATCAGCTCAATTTTTCGATTCGTCTGCTTGCCAAGATGGAGTCGCAAATCACTTTCCTGCATTGGTGTCACCGGATGACGCGACATGGTCGGATGCCGGTCAAGCCTGTAGGTGATGCCATCTACCCTCGCATAGAGATTTCCGAAAACAGAAAATCGATTTAGAAAAGGCGCTCCAACAATGAGCGGAATGTATGATGAAGGGAAATATTTATACGCGAGCTCAGTCGCAAAGCCAATGCTTCCAATTTCCGGAGAGCTGTCAAACGTAGAACAAACTTTATAATGAAAAAAGTCAGTTTTTATAGCTTTGAGTGATTCAAATATTGGTGCCAACTCTTCCTCCATTTGATCTGTACGCAAACTTCTGCTTATACCCGCCACCCCAAAGGCCTGAAGATCCCGATTTTCCGCCCATGTTTTCTTTAATTGAAAATCCCTTACTTCCGCATCTGTTGGAGCGTTTAAGAACAAAGCGGTTCGGATTCCATTCAAAGCCAATGATTCCATCGTGTCGGTAGATCCCGTAAAATCGTCCCCGTAGAAGCTTAAAAATAGATTTTGATTTAATAATTTATCCATAAAAATCCAGTGCCGTTTTGAGTTCTAAATGATTTGAAGCCATTTCTTCCAGACTTTTGTTCGTAAGCGCCGCTTGCCAGGCTTGCAACACACTTTTCACACCGGCTTCGATGCCATTCGGGTGTCCTACAATTCCACCGCCACACAAATACATAACATTTGTAGTTTGAATCGCCTTGTAGGTATCTACAGCCTGCCCGGCCCATTGCCCTGAGGAAATTACAGGCATTGCCTGGTATCCTCCAAACATGGGTTTCAACAAAGATTTAATGGAGGATAATACAGACTCATCGGGCTCGCAAAATTTGTTACGCAATCCATTTACGTGCATATGATCTATTCCGGCTGTTCGCCAGATCACCTGATAGGGCTGGTAATCCATTCCCAAAACTTCACATCTGGTCATTGCACCCCAACCATTGCGATGACCATGAATTGGCAATTGGCTGTGTGCTCTTAGTTTAACAACACCGCTAACCCCTACACTATTGAGACTCACCATGATGCATGTGCCTCCTTTATCCCAGACAATATCATGTTGATGAAGCATATCATCCATATCTCCACTTACGTTAAAAGCATACATGGGCTTTTTGCCGGTTCTTTCTGCAAAATCGTTGATCACCCGCATGACGAGTTCCACTCGCTTTTTGAATGGAGAATGCGGCGGATCACCCATTAGTTCATCATCCTTGATGAAATCCAATCCCGCCTCGATTAAAACTTTTACACGTTCTGCTGTAGCTTCCGGTGATAGTCCTACACTTGGTTTTATAATGGTACCAATGACCGGTCTGTCATTAACAGAAGTTAACATTTGCGTACCGGATATACCAAATTGAGGGCCAGGATATTTGGCGCTAAATTCTTGCGGCAATTCAAGGTTCAAAAGTTTTAATCCTGAAAACGGACTCAATTCAAACAGATTTCCTGCTACCGTCGATATTATGTTGGGTAGATTGACACCCACATTTTCTAAAGGCCAGGAAAGGGTAACAATCCCTCTTCTATAGATTGGGTTTGTAGCGCTTTTTTGTGGTTTTGATCCTGCTAATGTAGGTTTGTCGATTTCACCTAAATCATCAATCTCAATGATTTTAGCAAGAAATCGTGCTCTGAGTTCATCGGACTCTCCGGCTACTTTTATAAAGGTACCACTCGATTGTTCGCCAGCCATCATTTCTGCTGCTTTTTCCAGGGAATAAGCAGTTTCTATCAGATATTTGGCTACTATTTTACTCATAATTTTCAGGTTAAAATAACGGTGATTGTTCGTGGACAAGGAGCACCATATACCGGTGACTCACAGAACCATATATAAAAAGTCCGATATCCATTTCCTAAAACACATCGAGTTTGATGATTTCTCCAGTTTTTGCAGATTCGTATGCCGCCCATACAAGTTGAGCAGTTTTAAAGTTATCATCTCCTGTTGTTTCGGCGGATCCTCCGCTAAGACCATTGAGAATATCTCTTTGCGTATCGACAATACTCGAGTGAACAACCGCATAATCGGGATCGACCCAGTCATAGATTACCGGGTCTATTTTTTCAGATATAGTGCCCTCTTTGGTGGTAGTGACTACCACAAAATCTGCATCGAGGCGAACAGAACCTTTCGATCCTTCCAACAGCACGAGTGTTTGTGGAAATACTTCTTTCTCCAGTATTGAAGCATAGGACATTTCGGCATAACAGTGGGCGCCGCTCTTCATTTTCATGAGTGCATTGGCTACATCTTCACCATTTATTTTGGGGTTTACAGTTTGTATTTCGCAATGAATAGTTTCAGCATCACCCAATAAAAAACGGCAGACGTCAAAAATATGGGATCCAATGTCAGTTAAAATAAACTGGTCTAACTCAGCTAAAAACGGTTGGTTGTCAAAGACGGGAAACGCAGAACAAAAAGTAATACGCCCTTTAAAGACATTTCCTATTTGCCCGGAGTTCACAATTTCTTTTACCTTCCTCAAGGGAGCTTGCCATCGGAAGTTTTCATTAATAAATAATCTGACATTATTTTCTTTACAAACGCGCACCAAAGCTTTGGCGTCTTTATAATTTGGGACCATTGGTTTTTGGCAAACTACATCAAGGCCTTTCTCTGCAGCCATTTTGGTAAAATATAAATGCGTATCAACATCTGTAAGTATATCTACAAAATCCACTTCCTCTTCTTCCAACAATTTCTTAGGATCATCATAGCATCGTTTTATACCAAACTTTTCAGCTAAAGATTCTGCTTTCGAAAGTGTTCTGTTGTAAAGTGCAACACATTCCACATTTTCTAATTCCAGCCAACCGGGCAGTTGATAATTTGCCCAAAAACCAGTTCCAAACATTGCAAATTTTAATTTTTTCATAGGTTAATGATTGCGGTTTGACATGTCAATAATTAATATATTGGATTATAAATCGTATCTAAACCAGAAGAGTCGCTCAATTTGGCTCAATTAATAAATTGATAAAATACTGCATTTATTGAATAAATCTATTTAAAAAATGATAATATGTGATGAGGTTTGTTAAATATATTTGCGTAATCGATTACGTAAATAGAATCTCTTCATGAACAGATCCTGACTTTACATACGAACTAAATATCGTGCAATTTCGATATAGAACAGGACATAAACTGACCAATGAAAAAGAAGCAGATAAAGTTAAAGGATATTGCTGATGCACTTCACCTAAGTGTTCCTACTGTTTCCAGGGCATTGAGAGATTCCTATGAAATTAGTCAGGAGACAAAAAAAGCTGTGGTGGAGTTGGCCAGGGCTATGAATTATAAACCCAATCTTCTGGCAGTTGGTCTGAGAAAAAATAAAACCTTCAAGGTCGGAGTGATTATACCTAGTCTTTGGTATTATTATAATTCAGCGGCTGTCACTGGTATGGAAGAAGTGTTGGAGGAGCACGGATATAGTGTCATGATTTGCCAAAGCAAGGAATCCTACAATCGGGAAGTAATCCAGGTAAGAAATCTTATCGACTCCCGCGTAGATGGAATATTGGTTTCAATTTCTCAATCTACCATCAAATATGATCATTTTATCGATGCACAGGAAGAAGGTATTCCTGTGATTTTTTTTGATCGGGCTCCAAGTTATGAAGGTGCGTCCAAAGTAGTCATTGACAATAAATTAGCTGCAAAATCAGCTATACATCATTTATTTAAAAAAGGAAGGAAAAGGATTGTTTTTATTGCAGGCCCGGAAAAACTAAGAATTTCGAAAACGAGATATGAAGGTTATTTAGAAGCCTATAAAGAGCATGGTTTAGAACCAGATGAAAACCTCATTATCAATTGCAACTTTACTAAAAATATGGGGTATAGGGCTACGAAATCATTTTTAAGAAAAAATATAGACATTGACGGATTATTTGCTATAAATGACCGTACATGCATAGGCGCAGTTGCAGCGGTACAGGAAGCAGGGCTTAAAATTCCACAAGATGTTGCGGTTGTAGGTTTCAATGATGAACCGACGGTGCAATATCTCACTCCTCCTCTAACAACAATCCGTCAACCAGCCTATGAAATTGGAATGGAAGCGGCTAAACTTTTTCTTAAGGAAAGGAATGCAGATACTGGACAATTCACTCCAACCAAGCTGATATTGGAAACAGAATTGATTGTAAGAGAATCAAGTTGAAAGTGAAATTAAGAAGGCATTGATTTTCAAGCGTTTGAAAAAGTAATTAAAACCAGTCCTATCAAATAGCAGATAAACATGATGCTTAATAGCAAGTCTGTTCCTTTTGGAGAATTTTTAAATTCCTTCCAAACAAATACGCCCCATAAAATTGCCACCACAGGAGCTGCATTGCTCAACGCATAGGAGATGGCTGGATTTGCCGCTCCAACTGCCATAAAACTGACTACCATGCCAAGCATCCAGATCATGCCACCTAACACGCCTGAAGAATGCTCACGCAGTGAACCCTTCCAATATAGATTCATTGATACTGGTTCGCCCACGATAGGTTTACGCATGATAATTGGATTAAAGATCAGTGTGCTGCCTACAACGCCGAGCGCAAAGAAGACAATACCTGTATAAGGAGTTAAATTTCCTGTTCCACCTGAAACAAACTCAGGATCCAAAGATTTTACGACAAAACCATAAAAGAAGGCGATGACTGATCCCGCCAAAACCGAAAGCCATATCCCTTTTTTCGATGGTTGCTTTCTTTCCTTACTGATGCGATCATAAATCCTTCCGCTTAATAAGATAGCCGAAATAATAACAACTACACCAATCCAAAGAAATAGAGGTCTTCCGGTAGCCTGTTGACCGCTTAAAAGAATCAGGATATAATTGAAGATTATGCCAAAAATCCATGCAATGCCACCACCGATAGGAAAGGCAATTGCCATACCTGCTATAGATATTGCCGCAACGAGTAATATGTTACCCAGATTCCAAAGTATGCCTCCTAACATAGCAAACATAATACTGGAAAAATCTGCCTGACTGAGATCGGCAATGAAGGTTCTTCCGTGCTGACCGATACTGCCAAATGTAAATGCCGCAATCAAACTCATGAGCGCGATACCAATTACAAGATCCCAGTAAAACAATTCAAAACGCCAGGTTTTAGCTGCTATTTTTTGGGTATTTGCCCAAGAACCCCAACAGATCATTGCCATTACCGAAAGCATTATGGCTATGGTGTAATTTTGAATCATTATCATAATTTGGAGATTTTAAATGTGTGACAATATGGATCTATGTAAAATATTATGTATTCAAAGGTTTAAAAACAAAATTCAAAAAACAAATTATAATCAGCATGTGCTTTTGTATTTATAGAAGCTTTATTTAAAAGTTAATTTTCAATTAACTAAAATTTCGCACCAAATTTAACACCTTTAATCGTTTGAAAAACAATACTTTATGTGATGTATTTTCTTTGAGTCTCTTTTGTGCAGCTTTGTGAAATATCTGTTACACAGAGTTTCACAGAGAAGTCACAAAGTTTCACGGAGAAAAAAAAGCTCTAAATGGAAATTATAAAATATTGATTATTAGGTATATATAAAATTATACAATATGATAACTTATTTGTAACAAGCACATTAATAGTAGGTGCGAAACTTGAGTCTATTAACAAAATAAATTTTTTCAAAATCAGCAAGAGATCTGATTTTTCTCGTAATTTTTCCGGCCTTCTATATTACTTCTATTCTAATTGTAAAAGCTGCAAAATCTTTTTGTCCTAGTGCGCAATTTCTCTAACGACTGACAAAGCGAATAAATGGAATATTAGCATAATTAATTGCAGAGAGTAGTATAGTATTTAATCGCTATAATTAAGGCCATTACATTTGTTTAAATCATATAATATGATAAACTTGTACAAGTGTTTTTATTGCAAAGTATAGTAAAGTTGAAACTTTAAATAACCCCTCATTTGTCATTAAAAGAAAAAATACGCAATTGGGTTTTAACCCAAATTCAAAATGGGGAATGGACGTATGATGATAAAATTCCGTCTATAAGTCAAATTGCATCTAAATTTGGTGTAAGTCGGGAGACAGTCCGGCTGAGTTTGGAAAATCTGGTGCTCAGGGGTGTTTTACAGCCGAAACAAGGAAAAGGGTATTTTGTTGCTCCGCAGAACAAGATTAGCATAAGGGTGGCTTTGCTTTGCAAAATAGATGGTGTGTATTTAAAACCAATCTATCAGGGATTGATGGATGAGATAGGAGGGGACATATCTATTCAGGTCAACGAAATAAGGCAGACAGAAAAAAACTTAATGACCTTGTTAGAAGATTTTATCACTCGCCAGGCTATCGACAGGATTTTGGTTGTACCTGTACCCGGCAGGGAAAATGAAATCAATAAGATATTAATGCCTTTTAAACGTAGGATAAAAATTGGTTGGATTGACAAAGCTCCATCCGCTACGAAAGACCCGGTTTTTCTTTGTGACTACAAAGCCTGCATCAATTTGGCGGTCAACCACCTCAAAGTAAACGGAATAAATAAGTTGTTTTATTTTTCCAGAAATCCGGATGACAATTCTGTTTTTACTAAAATGCGAAAAGCCTTTAAAAATGCTGTACCTCAAAATAGTAGGCACACGGACATCATTGCTGACTGGTATCATATCTTATCAATTGTAAATAATAGTCAAGATTCTGTTGGGATAATGGCTGAGTCAGATACAGAAGCTGTATATCTTTTATCCCGGCTCAAGGCGAATAAGATACGAATTCCGCAACAGGTTTCTATCATAAGTTGTGATAACTCAGAAATAACGGATTTGGTCACACCTTCCATAACTTCTATAGATCCGGGGTTTATTGAGCTCGGGCGAAAAGTCAGGTCATGGATTCATGGTGATTTTGGGGCAGATGATACTAATTCGCCAGTTGTTTTTTATTCGTCGCCAATTCTAATTCAAAAGGAAAGTTCAATTTAGGTGCTTATGAATTGTCCTTTAATAAATATTTTAAATATGGGGAAATATAGAGATAGCTTAAGAATTGCAATATTCATGGCGCTTTCAGCATTAATTAGCAGCAATATTTTTGCACAGGTTAACAGTAAAAATGAGGAATGGATTCAATTTGAGGAGGAACGCACAGATGCCTACAAACAACAAATTGAGAAGTATTTACAAAACTGGATAATTGAAGAATACGAGGATAGAACTGATAATGCATGGAATAGAGATTATAGTAGTATAGATGCTTTTGAAAGAAGTGTAGCCCCCAATCGCGAACGTTGGAAAGCATTGCTAAATCCGCCTTTACTGAGAAAAACCGGATCCCTGAAAAAGAACCCTCATCCTTATTTAAGAGACATTCACGCAGAATGGATGGAGCTGCCTTTAGGGCCTGTGACTGCCGAGGGGGTTCTCGTTTTCCCTCCCGGCGCCAGCAAAGACAACCCGGTGCCCATAGTAATTGTGCAACATGGAATAGGTTCCACACCTGAAAAGACATTCGATATTGATAATGAAAATTATCATGCGTATGCACGTGAGCTGTTAAAGAGTGGTTTTGCGGTTTTAGCTCCAATGAATTTGCGCTCAATGGTTCGTCGAAACTACGTTGAACGTTTGTGCCGGTTAATAGATACTACTTTACCGGGCATCGAATTGGTTAGAATGCAGCATTTGTTAGATGTTGTACTCGAAGATCCCCGTGTCGATGCGAATCGCGTTGGCATGTGGGGACTTTCATTGGGAGGAATGGCGACAATGTTTTGGGCTCCTCTCGAACCGCGAATTAAAGCATGTGTGGTAAGTGGATGGTACAATCACAGACTTACCAAAATGGCTATGCCCGATAACCGTTATGTCAGTTTTTTGGTAGTCGATGAGGAACATGCATTTTTTAGAGGCTGGGCAACAGAGTTTGCAGATTACGATGTTACTTCTTTGATTTGTCCCCGTCCATTATTAGTGCAACATGGAAAAGATGACAGGATTGCGTACTGGCCGCATGTTGTGGATGAGTTTAATATTGCCAAAATTCATTATGAAAAATTAGGTATTGCTGATAGAATAGAAATTGATGTTCACGAAGGTGGGCACGAAGCCATACCGGAGACTGCTGTTCCATTTCTTGTTCGCTGGTTAAAACCTTAGAGATTAAAATGAAAACAATGCTTAGAAATAAATTTAAATTAGGCTTTTTTCCAACGCCGTTACAACCCCTAAAGCAGCTGTCGAAAAGATATCCTGACTATAGTCTATTTATCAAAAGAGATGATCATACAGGTCTGGCTTCAGGAGGAAATAAAACCAGGAAGCTCGAGTATTTAATTCAGGAGGCAATAGATAATGATTGTAATGCAGTTATAACTGCCGGGGCACAACAATCAAATCATTGTCGTCAAACAGTAGCTGCCTGCGCAGTGGCTGGTTTAGAGTGTCATCTAATGTTAGGAGGCACAAAGCCTGAAGTATATGATGGCAATTTATTGCTTTCACATTTATTGGGGGCCACTATTCATTTTGCAGGTGAAAATAGAAAAGGAGAGGATATTGACGCTTTAAAATCTGAACTTGAGTTGAATGGTAAAAAATGCTTCATAATTCCATATGGAGGTTCAAATATTACCGGCGCGTTAGGATATGTCAATGCTGTTAAGGAATTGAAAGATCAACTGATCGAACAGAACATTAACATTGATTACATTTTCTTTGCATCAAGTTCGGGTGGCACACAGGCTGGTCTGACCTTAGGAATGGATTTATTTGATCTTAATACAGCGCTGATTCCAATCAATATAGATAAGGCAGAAACATATGGTATTCCTACCGAGGAGTATATTTTAAAGCTCTTAATCAGGGGTAAGGAAGTATTGAATATCAAAAGAGACTATCAGCTAAAAGATATCAAATTTATCAGGGATTACGATAAGGCCGGTTATGGTATAATGACAGACAACGAAAGATCAGCAATTTTAAAACTTGCGGGTACCGAGGGCATTATACTCGATCCGGTATATACGGGAAGGGCTTTCTATGGGATGTTGGATTATTTGGAAAATGATAAAATCAAAGCTGGTTCAAATGTTCTTTTTTGGCATACAGGAGGATTGCCGGCAATTTTTCATTATGCTGATAAATTCTAAATACCTTTCTGCTTTCTGGGGTGTGATTTATACAGATAGTTTTAATGATCTAAAGGGAAGGTTGATACGGTAAAAAGCATGATGTATATTAGGTAGTGTTTAATATAAATAAAATGAAAAAATTAGTTTTAGTACTTGTAATCCTTGTTGTTGCTTATTATCAGTCCATGGCAATAAACAAAGTAAAAGTTGCCACCATTGGTGCAGTATCACCGAGCCTAGACCTGAATCAGGAGCCGCAGAAACTTGTGGATCAGATGATCGAATTTTGGGAAATTGAACTGGCACAGGTACTACCCGATCAACCGGACTTGATTGTATTGCCGGAAGTCTGCGATCGTCCGGCAGGAATGAATAAGAAAATGCAATTGAAATATTACAAAACCCGCGGCAATCAGTTGATGGAATACTTTGCATCTGTAGCAAAAAAAAATAACTGCTATTTAGCTTATGGGGCGAAGCGCCAGGTTGAGGATGGCAGCTGGAGAAATTCCTGTATTCTGATCGACAGAAAGGGCAATACAGTTGGTGTTTATAACAAGAATTTTCCAACAATCGGAGAGATGGAATCCGGAACTAAAGCAGGCAAAGAAGCTCCCGTATTTCAATGTGATTTTGGACGAGTGGCTGCTGCTATTTGCTTTGATCTCAATTTCGATGAACTACGTCTTCGATACGCGAAGCAGAATCCTGATTTAATTATTTTCCCTTCCTTATATCACGGAGGCCTGGTGCAGGCTAATTGGGCGTTTTCCAACAGGGCATTTTTTGTCGGTTCTGTGAGTATTGCCAATCTTCCCTCCGAAATTCGTAACCCTATGGGGAAAGTAGTTTCTTCAACAACTAATTACTTTCATTTCACCGTAGCTACAATCAACCTTGACTATTGCCTTGCACATCTCGATAATAATTGGGCCAAGTTGAAAGCGTTGAAGGATAAATATGGAGAGGAAGTGATTATATCAGATCCGGGGGAAATCGGGTCGGTTATAATTACAAGTGAATCGGATAAAATAAGTGCCTTGGAAATGGCCAAAGAATTTGAAATTACCCTGCTCGATAAATACCTGGATAATTCGAGGGCATATAGGCAAAAGCCCGGGGTTCTGGAATAAATTAACTTAAGAAAAAATAAAGTTGAACAAATGAGAAATTATACAATTGCCAAATTTTTTTGCAAGTATTATATACTGCTATTATTGTTATCCTGGAATTTTATAGGATGTTCAAGCGTCGATAAAGAGACACAGCAAAATGGTATCATCATCGAAAATGCAGAAATGCGGCTTATCCTGAATCCGGATGGCACGGCCAGCAGTCTTATTCACAAAGCGAGCGGACAGGAATGCCTTGATACAACGAAGAAAATGCCTGTTTTTTCCATAACTCAGTACAGGCCCTACGACAATGAAGTAATGCTCGCTTATCCGGCCAAAGAGATGAAATTTGCCGCTGATTCAATTTACAGGGTGGGTGATGAGTTGATTGTAAGTTTTGAACTCACTGATTATGAGGCAACGATCGGATTGAATATTACAGACAATTATATTGGATTTTCACTGAAAAAACTTGAGTACCACATGGCTGATTTTGGTGTAAAGCGAAAAACCAATATTGACGAATTTACACTAATGCAATTGCCTGTTAAGGATAGGGGACATTTCGGTAGTTGGCTCAATGTTGTTTGGGATGATGAAGTTGCCGTCAATTTGTTGGGTACCGATCCGTATGCCAGGATTGATGGAGAAAAGCGACATGGATATAAATTGTTAAAAGCCGACGCAGTTGCAGAGGTAAAACTGCAAGGTGTTGGAGCAGCGCTTATCGTTACAGATAAAAACAAACTATTGGATAACATTGATCAACTCGAACACGATTATGGTCTTCCGTTAGGTGTTGAAAGCCGTAGAACAAAGGAGTATAAAAATTCTTACTATGAATTAAGAAATGTCACTCCGGGAAATATAGATGAACATATTGCCTTTGCCAAGCAGGGTGGTTTTAGGCAAATGGTGATTTATTATCCCGATTTTGCCAGTTCCATGGGGCATTTCCCATGGAGGCTAGAATACCCAAATGGCATGGCCGATTTACAGGAGATAACCGGAAAGATTAAAGCTGCCGGAATGATCGTAGGATTTCACATTCATTATAATAAAGCCCAGATCAATGATGCATATGTTACTCCTGTCCCGGATGCCCGGTTGAACTTGAGAAGAACATTCACACTGCGCGGGGATATTGATAAAAAGCAAACGACCATACTGGTAGAAGAAAACCCTGACGGATGTACATTAGAAGATGGTCGCAGGGTATTGAAAATTGGGAATGAGTTGGTTTCTTATGAAAATTATACAACAACTTATCCATATCAATTTAACGGATGCAAAAGAGGTGTTTTAAATACCAACACGGTCAGTCGTAAAGCTGGGGATTTGATTGGATTGCTGGATGTGGATACCTGGCCTATTTTTGTGCGCTTTAATCAAAAGACGAATATACAGGAAGAAGTCGCTGAAAGATGGGGGAAACTTTATCATGAAGCTGGCATACAATTTATTTATTTCGACGGTTCTGAAGATGCGCCAAGACCCTATTGGTTTAATATTCAGATGTCTAAATTGATCACCTACAATGCTTTTAAACCTGCACCAATATTTTCTGAAGGTGCCGTAAAGGCACATTTTGGCTGGCATATTCAAAGTAGGGGTAATGCCTTTGATACTTTTGAACCCGAATTTGTTAAGGAAGCTGTCCGCAAACACCCGGCAGCAGAAGCTAAGTTTCTTGCGAATGATTTTACAGCGCTCAATTTTGGATGGAACGATTATTTAGCCCCGGGAGAGGCCACGATAGGAATGCAACCCGATATGTTTGAGTACATCACCAGCAGGGCTGCTGCCTGGGATTGCCCAATCGCCATGCTCGGTATACTCGATCAATTGCAAAGCCATCCCCGGACTGCTGATAACCTGGAGGTGATTCGAAGATGGGAGGAGGTTCGCGTTACAGATTTTCTTTCTGAAAAACAGAAGGAAAGCCTTAAAGACCTTGACCAGGAGCATATATTGCTTATTGATGAAAAAGGCGATTTTGAACTTGTACCCTATGAACAGATCACAAATATTGCCAGCGGGAACGAAGATATTCGTGCTTTCATTTTCGAACGCAATAATAAATCATGGGTAGTTTACTGGCATTGTCGAGCGGAAGGGGAGCTCGTTCTTTCCATAAGTGCTGAAAAAATGCAATTGTTTGAAAAATTAGGCGAAGAGATGCCGGTTGATGAGAATCAGGATGGTAGCATTGTTGCTCTTGGAAACCGCAGGTATATAGCGTTTGACCTTTCATCTGATGTTGTAGTTGATTTGTTTAAAAATGCGAAACTCCAATTAAATAATAGGGTTACCCATTTAAGTCTCAAACGCTTGTTAACCAGGTAATTAATTTGTATCTTATAGAAAAGATATTGCATATGA
>JAJRQT010000228.1 GCA_024280115.1 Bacteroidota bacterium
GCTTCTCTGTCCAATTCTTTTAGTAATTTCATATGCAATATCTTTTCTATAAGATACAAATTAATTACCTGGTTAACAAGCGTTTGAGACTTAAATGGGTAACCCTAAAATTTTAATAGTAAAACTTAAAAACAAACCCCAATAATATGGAATCAATTTTAAGTGTGCCCAGGGGATCCTACTAAATTTTTCCATTTGCCATGCCTACGGCAGATAAATTGAAAGTAGTAAAATGAAAAACGTGAGCGTTGAAATACCAAACGCACCACATTCAAACCGTTAGAGCCAATGTGAGAAAGATATATGCAGAGAATACTTGTGCTATTTTCATTAAATATGCGGAGAATAATTTGTATATTTATAGAATAGGGAGGAAATAATTATGGTAAAATATATCTATCAATATAGTAATTGGCCTAATCTTACCTGGGATGAAAAAGAAATTCAAGTTATTCTTGGAAAAGTTCGCCATCTGCAAGGAAAAATATTTGGACAAATTAGCGCATTAGGTTTTTCAATAAAAGAAGAAACAATGCTCTCAACTTTAACACTTGATGTTTTAAAATCATCAGAAATTGAAGGCGAGTTGCTTAATTATGAGCAAGTTCGGTCATCTATTGCCAGAAGATTAGGTTTGGATTATGCAGGAATGGTATCTCCCGATAGAAATGTTGAAGGTGTTGTTGAAATGATGCTTGATGCAACACAAAATTACCGAAAGCCTCTTGATGAAGAAAGATTATTTGGCTGGCACGCAGCTCTTTTCCCGACAGGCAGAAGTGGAATGTATAAAATTGATGCAGGTTGCTATCGAAAGGGCGAAATGCAAGTCGTTCCCAGGCCAATGGGAAAAGAAAAAATTCATTATCAAGCTCCGCCACCTGAACAAGTACAATATGAAATGGACATATTTATTGAATGGTTTAATAGCGACACAAAAATAGATCTAGTGATTAAATCGGCTATTGCACATTTTCGGTTTATTATCATTCATCCTTTTGATGATGGTAATGGTCGTATAGCCAGAGCAATTTCCGATTTATTACTTGCCCGGTCAGATAATAGTTCGCAGCGTTTTTACAGTCTGTCAAATCAAATTATGTTGGAACGAAAAGTTTATTATGATACCCTACAAAAAATTCAATATAAGGATGGTGAAATTACAGAATGGTTAGATTGGTTCCTTAAATGTTTATATCGTGCTTTAAAAAACACAGAACGTACTGTTGAAAAGGTGCTCTATAAAGCTGATTTTTGGGACAAGCATAAATATACAGAATTAAACAGTCGTCAACGACTGATGTTAAACAAACTTCTTGATGGTTTTGAAGGGAAATTAAAGACATCAAAATGGGCTAAAATCACAAAGTGTTCTCAAGACACAGCCTTACGGGATATAAAGGACTTAATTGAAAAAAGTATATTGAAACAAGAAATATCGGGAGGAAGAAGCACAAATTATGAACTTGATGAATAATAAAACACTGGCTCAAATACAAACGATAAAATGCATTAAAAACTCATTTTCAAGATTGTTTGTTGTTTAATTATTGAATACTATCGAAATTGCTTAACACCTTTCTTTTGTAACACTTTGTTTCTTCGAGCATCTAAACTGTTGAAGAAATGAAAAGATCATGAAAAATCCATTATCAATTAATTATTCTGAAGAAGAAAACCTTGCTTTGGTTGACAAGGTGCTTGAAGGCGATTCGAAATCCCTGGACAAATTGGTAGATATTCACCAGGCCTTTATTTACAATGTAGCCTGGAAAATGACTCACAGCAATGAAGATGCGCTGGACCTCACGCAGGAGGTGCTTATAAAGGTAGTGACCAAACTGTCCACTTTCAAAAGGAAAAGCGCCTTTAGAACATGGCTGTACCGCATTGTATTCAACGAGTTTTTGCAAACCAGGCGCAAGGCAAAGGAAGAGGCATTCCCCAGCTTTGAAGTACATGATGCACAACTGAATGCCGTACCTGACCCAGAACTAACACCTGAAGAGGAGTTAGAATTAAAGGACTACACACAGGAAGTAAAGTTCAGGTGTACTTCAGCAATGCTCATTTGCCTTGACAGGGAGCAAAGACTGATCTATTTGCTTGGTGATTCCTTTGGCATCGACCACAACCTGGGAGCTGAGATATTTGATATATCTCCTCAAAACTTTAGGGTAAAGTTAAGCCGTGCACGAAAGGAGTTACACAACTATATGGAATACAGGTGCGGGCTGATAAACAAGGCAAACCCTTGCAGATGCGTGAAGAAAGCTAAGAGTGCATTGAAGATGGGCGTGTTGAATGAAAACAACCTGATACTAAAACCTTCTTACACCAAACAGATAGGTGATTTTGTGGCAAAGAACCAGGAAGTAATGACAGAGGTGCTGGACAAGAAATATATTGAGGTTTTCAGAGGGCACCCCAGCAAATCGGAGTTTGATGCAGAAACTGTTGTGAGTAAGATTATAAATGACCAAACAATTAAAAATCTGTTTAATATTTAGCTTCGAAAACCCTTGTTATTGTTGAGAGACCGCCTTGTGTGGCCTTTTTTATGCCTGGTTTTGTAACACATTGCTTTTTCATGTATCAAACTGTCAGAAGGCAGTACAAACTACTGTCAAATCAAAATCAAAGTCAGATGAAAGTTAGAAATGAAATAGTTATTGAGAAGAGCGCAAATAATGCCTGGGAAGTTATGGGCAATGGGCACTGGAAATTATTGATGAGCACTCATGCATGGCTTCCATTGATGTAAACATGGAACTGAAGGACATGGTGCCCGCCGAAAAAACCACTGAAGTGAGCGCATGGCTAAACCTGTCTTCAGAAAATATGCTTGAAGAATTGAAGCACTTTGTGGAGACTGGTAATCTGCATGAGAGAAAATTAAAGACCAAACTATAAATAGAAATCATGAACAAAGAAATATCAGCAGCCTTTCCTTTTGAGTCAAAGTACCTGGAAGTAAAGGGAAGCAAGATCCACTACATAGATGAAGGAGAGGGCGATCCAATCCTTTTCCTTCATGGCAACCCCACTTCAAGTTATTTGTGGAGGAACGTTGTTCCTTACATGACAGGAAAAGGAAGGTGTATTGCACTCGATCATATAGGCATGGGGAAATCAGATAAACCAAATATTACGTATGGGTTTACCAGTACTTCAGAATATTTAGAAGAATTCATTGATAAGTTGGGGCTTCAAAACATCACATTGGTCATCCATGATTGGGGGTCCATTATGGGGTTTCATTATGCAAATACTCATAGAGATAGAATTAAGGCTATTGCGTTTATGGAGGGACTTATTCATGAACCAAGATTGGAAACGATGCCCATGAGCGTGAGAATAGGAATGACGATGATGCGTTCTAAGCTTATAGGACCTTTTTTGGTAAAACGCATGAACATATTCATTAAAAAGATGCTTCCAGATTTGATTAAACGTAAGTTGACGAAGGAAGAATTTGATTACTACGCAGCACCATATCCAACCTATGAAAGCCGAGAACCACTATTGAAATGGCCGCTCGATGTGCCTTTCAAGGGAATACCGAAAGAAAGTGCAATCAAGGTAGAAAGCTATTCGAAATGGTTGAAAGAAAATGAGCTTCCGAAACTTTGCTTGTACGTAACTCCTGGTGTTGGTTTTCAAGCTCCTGAGCTTGAAGTTGTTAAGAATGAGTTTAAGAATACCAAGATTAAGTACCTTGGGGAGGGCCTGCACTTCATTCAGGAAGACTATCCACACGAAATTGGTGAGGAAATAGCTACATGGTATGATGAAATAAAATAATTCATTAGATTAGGTCAGAAATTTTGAGATCTAAATATTGAAAGAATAAGTGCAAATCAAGCGTATATTACCAATCATTGAATGGCTTCCCAACTATAAGAAATCTGCTTTCAAAGGGGATCTTGCGGCGGGGTTAACCGTTGGCGTGATGCTGATTCCCCAGGGAATGGCCTATGCCATGATCGCCGGTTTACCACCGATTTATGGATTATACGCAGCTTTTCTACCCCTGATAATCTATTCATTATTCGGCACTTCAAGACAATTGAGCGTGGCGCCTGCCGCTATGATCTCATTACTGATCGGCGCCGGGATTAGTGAGTTGGCTGTTCAGGGATCTGAAGCATATATTAAATTAGCCATACTACTCGCATTGATAGTCGGAATATTACAGTTGTTATTCGGACTTTTCCGAATGGGTTTTCTGGTTAATTTTTTGTCACGGCCTGTCATAAGCGGATATACCTCTTCAGCGGCTATTATTATTGGATTAAGCCAGTTGAAACACTTGCTTGGAGTCGATATGCCTTCCAGCAATTTGATCCATGAGATAATAGTAAATACAGGCAAACACCTGGGAGAGATACATTATATCACCGTTCTGATTGGAGTTATCAGCATTTTAATAATTGTTTTTCTTAAAAAGATTAATCGATTATTACCCGGACCATTAATTATAGTCGCTGCCGGTATTTTATTAGTTTCTTTGCTAAACCTCGATGTGAAAGGAGTGCAAATATTAAAATCAGTCCCGGAGGGATTGCCGGATTTTACTGTTCCGGGGATTAGCATTGCAGATATTTCAAATTTACTCCCCCTGGCTTTACTTATATCTCTTGTAGGTTTTATGGAATCCATTACTATTTCCAAATTCATACAATCTAAAAAGAAGAATTATCAGGTTTCGGCAAATAAGGAACTCATTGCTCTTGGAATGGCCAATATCTCCGGGTCGTTTTTTAGTGCTTTCCCCGTCTCCGGAGGTCTTGGAAGAACAGCGGTAAATGACCAGGCCGGAGCCAATACAAACCTTGCTTCGCTTATTAGTGCAACATTGGTTGGCCTGACATTACTTTTCTTCACGCCATTGTTTTATCATTTACCAAAAGTAATCCTGGCTGCAATTATAATGGTGGCAGTATTCGGTTTGATTGATGTAAAATCAGCGATTCTACTTTATAAAACCAACAAGAAGGATTTTGCAATGTTGTTGGTGACCTTTCTTTCCACACTCCTTTTCGGAGTACAAATCGGGATCATTACCGGCGTTGTGTTGTCTTTGGGGTTGATGATTCACCGAAGTGTATATCCACATTTGGCTGAGTTGGGAAAATTACCGGATACCAGTTATTATCGTAATATTTCCAGATTCCCAGAGGCAAAAGAGCGCAAAGATGCGTTGATTTTCAGGTTCGATTCAGAGCTTTATTTTGCCAATATCAATTATTTCAAAGAGCGTCTGGAACAGATGATGACCAAGAAAGGAGATGAATTAAAAGTGATAATTTTGAATGCTCAATCTATATATGCATTGGATAGTAGCGCCGTCTTGGGTTTGGAGCAATTAATTGAGGATTTTAATAATAGGGGCATTGAATTTTATATGACGGAAGTTATCGGGCCTGTGAGAGATATGCTTAAAAAAACCGGCTTATTTGAAAAAATTGGTGAAGACCATTTCAGAATGCGCGTACAGGATGCATTGGATCACTTTGATTCAAAAGAAAAACCACCACAGCCTTATGCCACACAGACAAATCAATCTTAATTACACTGAAATATTGAAACAGGGCAATTGAAATCATTGGAGAAATTTTTTCTACCGTATTGCATGTTTTTACGAACTCAACATAAAAAATCAATTCTACTTACCAGAGGACATGCATTGAGATTTTAATTCAAACCTCGCTATTTTAATTAAAATGAAATATCATTCACGTTTTTTATAATTTTCTCCCTCTTTAATAATCTGTCTTAAGGACACTATGATGGATGGAGTGTATCAGTTTTTTACTTATTACATAATACTAGAAACAGAAAGACCAAAAATGAGTTGTGATACAATACAGTAATAAACCAGCTACTATTCTGAGCTCATAGATAATCGTAAGATTCATGTTTTCCAGATACATTAAAAAATGCGAATTAAATTTTTAATTATATACATTATCATATTTGGATTCATTGTTGTGTATATGACTCAATGCGATAATGCCAGAAAAAATATTCAACCTTTAACAAAAAGTTGGGAAAAAGTCGTTCCATTTCAAGAAATACCTTTGGGTTTGGCTTCATTAGACGCCGAACATTGTGGCGCATGCCACCCAGACCACTATGAAGAATGGAAGTATTCAACGCATGCTCAAGCCTGGACTGACTTGCAATTTCAGGCTGAATTAAAAAAGGAATCAAGCCCTTTCTTGTGTATTAATTGTCATATTCCATTACAAAATCAACAAGAGTTTATAATAGAAGGATTAATTGATGGTGACATCTACCAGCCGGTAAAAAGGAAGAATCGCAAATTTGATAAAAATCTTCAGCAAGAGGGAATTACCTGTGCGAGCTGTCATGTGAGAAATAATGTAATCATCGGCCCAACAGGAACTGATAAGGCGCCACATAAATCAGTAAAGGATACCCTCCACTTATCAGAACAATTATGTATATCGTGCCATAATGCCAATGCTTATGTCACCCCAACATTAGCCTGCACCTTTGAGACAGGAGATGAATGGAAGGCGGGGCCGTATTATGGGGTGAAGAACTGCATCGATTGCCATATGGTACCGATAATACGAGAAATTACTCCGGGATACGGTGAAAGGTTGAGTCATCTCCATTATTTTGCAGGCTCCGGAATTCCGAAATTGGACACATTAAAAACCCATTCCTTACAGGGTTTAGGATTTTACCCATCGAGTACCGAGGAGTCGTATTCAATAAATGACTCGATCATTTATAGCCTCAGGGTGAAAAATGAGTTCGCAGGCCACAAAGTGCCAACGGGAGATCCGGAGCGGTTTTTTAGCATTAAGTTTGAATTAAAAAATGAAAACGGGACGATTTTATCAACCAAAAATGACCGGATAGGAGAACGCTGGGAATGGTACCCACTAGCAAAAAAATTGTCTGATAATAATCTTCTGCCTAATGAAGAACGGACTTTTACTTTTGTTTATAAAGCTGAAAAAAAAGAAAAACTTACTCTATCAGTCCTGGTCAACAAAAACAGAATGGATAAGGAGACGGCCGATTACAATAAATTAGAGGATAACTACCCTTTGTTTATCACTGTTTTTAATGAAACCTATGACATTGAAGTGAAATAGATAAAATGCCGGTTGCATTTATTGTCTTGATGATCTCTTCCCTCCTTCTCACATCAAGTATTCAGTACTTTCATTTTGGGGAAAAGATAATTCGCAAATCCCGAATAACCTTATTGCTCGGAATAGGGGAGTATCCAATTATTTTATGAATAAAAAATTTACAGAACCCTGAGTAATATTGGTTTATTGTAAAACAATTCACGATTTTTGTGCTTTTATAATTGTGAGAAAAAAACAACTGACACAATGCAAAATCAAATTTCCAATGTAGATCTAATAGACAGGTTCCCAATATACTTTGAGGAGGAGCTTAAAAAAGAATTGAACAACGTTTCAAAAGTTTTTAACGCTGAAGTAGGAGATATCATTATGGATATCGATCAATCTATTGATATGATTCCATTGGTTATAAAAGGCTCAATAAAAATCATCAGGGAAGATGAGGAGGGCAATGAAATATTACTTTATTACCTGGAGCCCGGAAAAGCCTGTGCCACTTCTATTACCGGTTGTTTATCAGGGCAAAGGAGTACCATCAGGGCAATTGCAGAGGAATACACAGAATACCTGGGAATCCCTGCCCAATATTCAGATATCTGGATTTCTAAATACGAAACATGGAAGAATTTTGTGATGAATACCTTCTCGGAGAGGTTTGAAGAATTGTTAAGAACCATCGATCAATTGGCGTTTAAAAAGATGGATGAAAGGCTTTCAAAGTATCTTCATGATAAGGCTGACCTTCACGAAAACAGTGTGATTCATATTTCACACCAGGAAATTGCATACGATCTCAATACCTCGAGAGAAGTTATCTCCAGGTTACTGAAACAATTGGAGAGAATGGGAGCCATTAAATTAGGAAGAAACAGGATTGTGATTCTGGAATAATCTTTTCAGATTGGAAATCATTCAAAAATCTAACTATTTTACCTTGGTCAATTCAGCATAATTCCATTTTATTTTTTATCCGTATCTATGGTCATATCAGAAAGACACCCAACACCAATCCTGATTGATTTCGAAAAGTTCATGTCTCACTTGTCAAGTATAAAAACAAAGGTGAGTGAGAGAACTGAACATTTTCCAGTTAAGTTACTTAGTGAAATAAACACAAAGCTGGAACTTGGCCTTCAAAATCCTCCAAACAATCTAAAACAAAGTGGTTATACACTGATCAATCTTTTTTATCATATTTCACTAGTTTCCGGATTAGCAGAGATAAGCTTTTTAAAAAACAAACCATATTTTGAGGTCACTCCCCGCTATGATGAATTTCTGCAATTATCACCAACAACGAAATACATGTTTCTACTTGAAGCGTTTTGGGTTTATTGCGATCTTGGCCTAGTTAGCAATACTTATTTAACAAGGATTCCGACAAAAGAGATTACCCTAGTATTGAATTTAATGTGTGAAGACATGGAAAAAGGAGTATCTGCTTTTTCAGCTGATATGAATTATTTATACAGATATTCTTTTTCCAGTTTTGTTGGATTTTTGGAATGCATGTCAATTTTTGGGTTTTGTGATTTTGAAAGAGACCCTCATCATGAATACAATACCGTAAGCAGGAAAGTAATTAAGAAATTATGGATTTCAGATTTTGGTAAAAAGGTGCTCCCGGTTTTAAATCAATATAGAAATCTATCCTACTGGAATGTCCCCTTTAGAAATGAGTGTGAAGATAATATAGAATTCCCGGGCCAAATAAATGATGAGTTCAATATTGGGAATCTAATGTTTGGCACTAAAGAAATTAGTTTGACCAGTGCCATTACAAAACCGGAACCTTTTCAAAAAGCATTTAAATCATTATTGCCTGATCTTAATGACATAACCATGCCTGTATTGCCTACCGTGAAAGAAATTGAATTGAGTCAAATGTTTTTTAATGTGTATTACACTACTAAAATTTACAGGGAAATAGCTATATCTTCTGATTCAACATTAGAAGAACTCCATTGGATCATTCAGAAAGCTTTTGATTTTGGCAATGATCACTTGTACGCTTTTTTCATGGATGGAAAACCCTGGTCTCATAAAGCATATTTTAGCCCGGACGGTGATGAAGGACCTTTTACACATGAAGTTACCCTGGGAGAACTTAAAATAAAGATCGGGAAGAAAATATTATATCTGTTCGATTATGGAGATGAATGGAGGTTTAACGTGGTCCTTAAAAAGATTGATTTTATTGAGAAGGTGCCAAAGAAACCTGTTATTTTAAAATCAATTGGCGAAGCGCCGGAACAGTATCCCGATTATGAACAAGACTGGGAATAGCTTTGATTCTGGAAATCCTCTTTTATAATTTTTCGAAAATTAGCGTATTAACTACACTCACTACATCTCACATATGATCAATCCTGTTTTGTTCGACCAAGAATTTAATGTTAATGAAATTATGAAGGGCAACCTTCTCTGAAGCTTTGGTTGTTGAAAAATGATGAGAAACGCATTAATAAAATATCTTAAAATCGCTATATTGTTCCATTGATTTTTCCTGATTTATAAATTAGTAATTATTTAAACACGATTTTATTATTATGAAACAATTTGACCAAATTCTGGAATCTCTCAACAGCAATCAAAATCTTGCCTATTCTTTGATACGTGCATTTCTTGGAATTGTCTTATTCGTTCGGGGATGGATACTTTTTTCTAATCCCGATGCCATAATGGTACTTGTCAGTGATAATCAATATCATATGTGGTTTTCCTATGTCACCATCGGGCATCTCATCGGAGGTTTCTTTTTAGCTTTAGGTCTTTTTTCGAGGTTAGGGGCATTATTGCAAATACCGATTTTAATCGGGGCAGTGTTCGTTGTGAATGAAAAAAGTTTGATGAGGGGAGATCAATCCCTGGAGCTGGCAGGCTTGGTACTTTTCCTTCTTGTGATATGTTTCATTTTTGGATCCGGCGCCAAATCTTTAGGAAGTCGTTTTAACTTTCCAAATCTTTAAGAGTACCACTGAAAAATTGAGTATGATTTGCGATAGTTAACCCTGGATATTATCTTAATAAACCCATCAACAGTCCACCAATATGAGTCAAAAGGTATTTAAAGAAACCCAGAGATTTAGGCAGATATGGCTATGGCTATTAATGTTAGGCCTGTTTGGTTTTTTATTATGGGACCAGGTTTATTGGTTTTATAGCTGGATATTTTCTAAAAACACAATAGAAAAATTTCCTGGTGGCTGGATTGATATTATTACTACAATTACCGCCCTGGGATTGATTTCCCTTCTGTTCTTTTCTCGTTTGGAGACATTTATTGACAAATCAGGAATAAAAGTGACTTTTTGGCCATTACGAATAAACAGACAGTTTATTAAATGGGATGATATTAAAGAAATATATATAAGGAAATATAATGCTTTGGATGACTATGGTGGATGGGGAGTTAAGCATGGGCAAAAAGGGAAAGCATACAACGTATCTGGCAATAAAGGTTTGCAATTGAATTTAAATTCAGGCGAAAAATTGCTCATTGGTACGCAAAAATAAAAAGAACAGGAGGAATTTTTAAAGAATAGCATTTACGATGAAACCTGGATAGTTTATGATTAATAATTTGATATGATCATTTTTTTTAGAAAAACTCATCCTTACTTTTTATCTTACAATGCCAAGTAAAATTCATCAAAATGACTCATCTGGTATTTGAAGAGAAACAAAGATTTAACCAGCCTTGGCTGTGGGTAATCATCATTGGTGTATCATTATTATTATTTATAAAAATTCCTCTTGATTTGATTCATTCCTCAGCAGAAGATCAGCCTCTTGACCTTTCTTCTTCCCTGATCATTATCTTTTCATTTTTGTTTATTGTCGCTTTGAATGTGTTGTTTTATTCAGCGAAGTTAAATACAAAAATAGATGGTAATGGCATCGGGATTACTTTCTGGCCTTTTATCAATAAACCAAAGGTTTTTAACTGGGATGATATCAAAAATGCATATGTACGAAAATACAAACCGCTTTCAGAATTCGGAGGCTGGGGAATAAGATACGGATGGAATGGCCGTGCGTACAATACTTCAGGGAATATGGGTTTACAAATAATTTTAAAATCCGGCAAGAAAATTTTGATTGGAACACAAAAACCGAATGAAATAGAGACATATTTTAAAAACAATAACTTTTTAAAAGAATAATTATGAAAATGAAATCTAACTATCACCCAAGCTTCTTGCTTTTACTCATTGTAATTCTGTTTAATTATAATTTTATATTAGCCCAACCCAGGCAAGAGTTAGTAGAAATAAAGATTGCACCGGATCATACCGATTGGATTTATAAGGTTGGTGAAAAGGTGAAATTTGATGTTAGTATTACTAAATACGGAAACCCATTATCCGATATTGAAATACGCTATGTGATCAGACCTGAAAAAATGGATCCGGTGAAGGAGGAAACAATTACACTAAAACAAGGCGAAACCACAATCAAGGGGGGCACGATGAAAACACCAGGATTTTTGAGATGTTGGGTTTATGTGAACATTGATGGTAAGGAATACAGCAACATGGCAACAGCGGCTTTTTCTCCTGAACAGATCGAACCCACAGCAACTTTACCAGGAGATTTCAAATCTTTCTGGGAAAATGCAATAGCCAAAAACAATGAAATACCCATGGATGTGAAAATGACTTTGCTCCCTGAACGATGCGCAGAAAATGTAAATGTATATCATGTGAGTCTTCAAAATTATAAAATGAGATCCCGGATGTATGGAATTCTTTGTATGCCAAAGAAAGCGGGCTCCTATCCTGCGGTTTTAGAGGTGCCCGGCGCCGGGATCAGGCCATATTATGGGAGAGTTGATTTGGCAGAGGAAGGGATTATTTCATTCCAGATAGGAATTCATGGAATTCCGGTAACCATGGAATCTTATGTGTATGACAATCTCCGCTACGGCGCCCTGAATGGTTATTGGAGTGCCAACCTGGATGATAAGGACAATTATTACTACAAACGTGTCTATCTAGGTTGTGTAAGAGCTGTGGATTTCATTACAAGTTTATCCGAATACGATGGCACTAACCTAGCTGTAACCGGTGGTAGTCAGGGTGGAGCGCTATCAATTATCACAGCGGGGCTTGACAAAAGAATAAAATATTTGGCAGCATTTTATCCTGCACTCAGTGATCTGAGTGGCTATCTTAATGAAAGAGCTGGCGGATGGCCACATTTGTTTAGTCCTGGAAATTCCTCATTTATTAAAGAGGATAAGATTGAAACTGCATTGTATTACGATGTTGTGAATTTCGCCAGACAAGTGACACAGACAGGCTGGTACTCATGGGGATTTAATGATACCACGTGTCCTCCAACTTCGATGTATTCGGCTTATAATGTGGTCAATGGGCCAAAGGAAATTCATTTATTTCAGGATACCGGCCACTGGAATTATCCAGAGCAGAGATCGATGAAAAAGAAGTGGCTATTGAAACAATTGAAGTAATTCTATCTTAAACTTCTTTCCTGAGTATTTCCAGCGGTGATTTATTCAATATACTTTTGGTATTGATCCATCCGACAAAAACTGTGATCGCAGTGACTGAGATCCAAATGATGATCAATGATATAAAATCCGGGAAAAACAGTATTTCAAAAAAGAATATGGACAAACCCCAACTGGCAATCAAAGCCAGGAGGCTTCCGGTAAGACCGGCAAAAATTCCTAAATAGCTGTATTCGATAATGGTCATTTGAAGGAGTTGCTTTTGTAATGCTCCCAGAGTTCTCAACAAAATATTTTCTTTTAGTCGTGCATATTTGCTATTGATTACCGCACCCGAAAGCACGAATAGCCCGGTTAAAACACTGAAGATGGCCATGAAGCGGATGACTAAAGCAATTTTATCAAAAATACCGTCGAGGGTCGCTAATATCAATGTGAGGTCTATGGCCGATACATTCGGGAATTTTTTCACCAGCTCTTGCTGAAAACTGGCAGAGGTTCCTTTATCATCAATTTTACATACCAAAACGAAAAACTGTGGTGCCCCTTCCAAAACTCCCGGCGGGAAAACCACCATAAAATTCGTTTGAACTCTTCTCCAGTCAACTTCCCGCACACTACCTACATAAGTTTTGATCGGAACACCCTGAACATCCCAAATGATTTCATCCTTTAAATTCAGTTGCAACCCTCTCTTCAATCCCTCTGAAACGGAGATAAAAATACTGTCAGATTTTCCGGAGACTTTATAGTTAGTGTCACTAAGAAAACGCATCTCTCGTTTTTGCAATATAATTATTTTAATATTTTATTGCACTCTTAATTTTCTGATTTCTGATGGATTTCGAACTAACTTTTAGCTTTTCCATTTCTGAACCAA
>JAJRQT010000229.1 GCA_024280115.1 Bacteroidota bacterium
ACAAAAACGTTAAAACATTGATAATCAATAGATTGAAAAAATTAGAATAAAAGCATAATAAAATATTTCAATTTCATTTGACTGCTTTCAAAATTTGGAACAAAAGTGAAAAACTCAGAATCAATTATTAGAGGTTCCCATTATGCATACCACCTGTCTTTTGAACCTAGGTTATAAACGTCACCATAACCCATTTTAATAAGTTTTTGCATTGCATCGAGACTTCTGATACCGCTTCTGCAATATAGTATCATTCCTTTTTCAGGTAAGTTTTCACATTCTTCAATAATTTCTAACGGAATATTAATAGATCCTTCAATGTTACTATCATCATATTCTTCCGGACTCCTTACATCTACGAGTGCAAAACCATCATGAATAAGTTTTTTGGCCTTACCAACGTCAATGGGGCCATCGTATTTTCCAATGAATTTCATTAATCCCTGATACATCACGGAAGCAACACAAATATGTGTGGTAATGACTATGGTTTGTAAAGCGACCAGGATTACTCCAAAACCATAGGCCATAATGGGGTTTTGATAGTAAAAAGAAACACCTATTCCAATATTCATTATTCCTCCCATTACGCAAGCTATTCTTCTTGGCAATGGGTTTGAAGGAAGTTTTTCACCATGTACAAGGTGTCTGATCACATGATTGTAAAGTAAATCAAATGGGTGAGCTTTGGGAAACCAAAACGGAATGATGCCAAGAGCTGCAATGGTAAAATGCCAATAAGGATTTTGTAAAATTATTAGACCATACAAGGCCAAAAACATACAGAGCAATGGAGTAAAGCGCAATCCATTACTTATTGATTTTAAGTCACTTTGGGTGTAGGTGCAATACCCTTGCTGCATTAATCCGTTCTGCTGAAAATTAAACTTCCCCATTTTTCTTGTAGTTTTTTAAGCACTAATATCATGAATTTATTTCAGATTTACAGATAGTACCTGTGACAGAGGGTTAAATGATGCTATATAAATTCTGTTTTAATTGCTTTTTCTCAACCAAACCCCATTCTATGGTCTGTGGTTCACAGACCATTAATCGGAGAGAAAAAACTATGCAAACAATTCCACGAATGAACCACTGAAACGGCCTTGCCAATTGTCTAGTCCGAATTAATTGCTATTGCTACTCTTTAGCCAAACCCTGGATCTGGGCTTCATATTTATTTTGACGGTATTATTATTTCTGACTAATTTCTGTCCTTCAAAAGCATCGAAAAATTCATTAAAATCCATACCACTCAGCGCTACATCCACCGTGTTTTTATTGTAATTATGAATCACAATATCACCATTTTCAAGCGTTTGCATGGTAACTCTTGTCGGGGCATTGAGCTCAATTTTTAGTTTTTCATTGAAAGCTTCCCGAATTGTGTTGGCCCACGATTGAGGCAACTCAAGCAAACCTAATGGACGCGGACAAAGTAACACCTCTCCTACTGCGTCAAAATCTGCTTGTGAAAAAGTATGCGTATTCAGTACATAAATCTGTCCATCCGTGCTCTTTGTTAAAAATGGCAGATGCTTATCTCCTGCCATTGCTTCCAATACTATTGAAGCATTGTGTACTTCATATTCAGCCTCCAGGTCCAATGGTCTGCTTAGGTTTTCAATCATTCCATCAACCATTATTTTCTCTGCTAATTTTGGTAAAATTATGGGCTTTGTGATTCCCGCTTTGGAAACAAGCTCTTCCCCATCCTGTATATTAGCTAAAAACCCGGAGGTCATAATTATCCTGGCTCCCTGATCTAATGATGTCATCACCTTTGAGACAATGTCAGGATCTGCAACGGCCTGGGTTGGCAAAAAGATGGTTTGCGATTTTACCGGATAAGATGAAACAGGAACGAGAGGGACGCCCAACATTCCAATAAAATCCATAATGTACAAATCTCCACCGGCATCACTTTGGGGAGGCTTATAAGCTGTAATTCCTTTAACCGGTGAGATTTTTATAGCTTTAGCCAACGCAGCCAATTTTTCAAAATCCATACGCAATAAGTGGTGCCCGGGATGACCATTCACAAAGCTTCCATAATTAAATATCACCAATTCCTGAGCCCCGGCAAGAACAGATTGATAGGCTTGTTCGACAAAATCCAATTGGTCACAATCTCCGTGGTCAAACCATGCAGCGCCTATTTTTTCTCCAGCATTGGAAGCCATCCAGCGATAATTCACAAAACCTTCATAAGGCTGTACAAACCCAAAACGTTGAGTATATTGTCCTCTTGTTTCTGTACCAACCCATACCTTGTCAAACAATTTTGGCCCACTTTCCACATCGTAACCATGCATATGGAACCTATCGTACCATTGAGGATATTTAATAATCATGGTGATATCAGGATTCACAGAACGGGCAGGATCAATAAATACAGTTGTGGCCAAATCAGTCATCAAAGCTCTCCGGTATTCAGACCAACTACGTGCACCTTTTGCAGCTTTTGACTCAAGACTCGTGTCTCCAGTACATAAAAAATCATCAATAATGAAGGTATCAAAAATCGGTGCCGCTCCGAGCATCACTTGCTTCAGATCTTCCTGAGTTTTGGAGTTTTGCCAATTGAACCATCCCAATGGACCTTCTTGTTTTAAACCGAAATCTTTACCCGGTACGGTGGCGATACCTCCTACTACCTCAAATCCATTTTGTTTAAAATAGTTTGTTACGAAAGCCAGCAAATCAGTTGAGACAACAAGCCCACTTCTGTAAACTTCCACATAAACCTTTGTAATTCCATTTGCCCGCATTAGGGAAACAGCTTCTCTCCTCCCAGCTTCTGTGGATAATAGCCGCTCTACAGTATGTGCTGTGATGTAAACACTCAACCTGAAGTCATCCTGATGAAGCCTGGCTACAGCATTAAGATCATCAACCACTCTTTCAGGTTTCTGACAAGATGAAAAAAGAATTAGGATTCCTGTAGTTATTGTAAGAATGGTTTTCATGGGATTATTCGATGTTCCTTTTTCCATAATTAAGTATTTGTTTTGGGTTCCTGAAATTTATTTCAAAAGGAATTTATTTCCTATGACAATAATGAATATATATTAGTTTCTCCGCACAACCATTGCGCGAATCCCGGCCAGTGGCAATGAAGCGCTGGCCAGATAATTAGGAAGTTGATATTTAGCGCCAAATTTCCATTCGTTTGCACCGTTTTTCTTGAAATCATTTACCATATCAATAACTGTCTGCCTTGCAAGTCCCGGGTTGACAATATCCAGCGTATAAACAAACCATCCCGTTGGTGTTGCCCAGTAAGCGCCATTTTGATAAGTATCTCGCTTACAGCTTGCCTGCTCCCAGTAAACTCCACCAGGCAGATGCCGCACCTGACCTTTTTGTGTGATACGGGTATAATTTTGTTGAAAATAGGTAGCAATAGAATTAGACTGTTCCGCATCAGCAACTCCCAGGTAAACAGCAAATGCTGAGCCCCAGATGTCGTGTTCTCTGCAACGAAGAGTGGCTGCGCGAAATAATCCTGTTTTTTGATCCCAAAAAACTTTACGGATATTTTCGGCTACTATTACGCTTTCATTCCTCCAGTTATCAGCTTCGTCTGTACGTCCAAGCACTTCTAACAAACCTGATAGTCGCTGGCTTGCCTGAACGTATAAAAGAGAGCAAAATAGCAGGTCACCCTGTTTGCCGATGGTATCTGTAAAACCATAAGGACAACGCTCTTGCTCATTACCTGGGAGGATGTGTACCAGATGCGTATTGGAGTTTCGGGGAACAGCATTCATTGTCTCGATAAGCGAATCTACTATTGCTTTAAGAATATCTATGTTTTTGGTTTTCTGATAGGTATGCCATGCCACTGCAACGGTAAACTGCGAGCCGTCTGCTACTGGATTTTTACCCATAGTTCCAAAACCGGGTTTGTAGATGGGCGTGCCATCAAATTTTATACAATCAACACCGGCGCCATCTGCACGCATACTACGAATGAAAAGGTTGCATGCATCGATGAGCTCTTTGTCAGAATATGAGCTGACCGATCCTTCCAGGGTATAAGCATAATCCCTCAACCAGAAGGCTTCATAACCAAGGCCCACCTGTGGTGGAAAAGCGGAAGTACCATCATTCATTGTTCGTTTGGATGCACGGATGATTCGATCTGCTTCTTTTTCTAACCATGAGACAGCCTCATGGAAATCCTGGTTTTCATGAAATAACAATTCTTCCGGGATTTCCTGCTTTGGAATATCCGGGCCTTCCCATGAAACGTTTAGCAAGCTGCCACCGCCAAGTTGAAAATATTTGACGGAAATACTGTGAAAACCCGCTCTCAATGAAGTTGATGTCGATTTTTCATAAATACCATGAGCGCCATCGTTATCAATTAATTTAAAATCATCCAAATACATCACACTGCCATCGTTGGATTCGAGATAGAAAGTGTAAAGACCATCCTCAGGAATTTTTATATATCCCGTGAAGGTGAATGCAAAATTATCTGTTTCAGAACTTTCAGAAATTGAAAATTGAGGTAAAATCCCTGTATCGACAGGTGAAATATCCTTGATTTTTTCTGTCTGATTAACTTCCCCTTTATAATAATGATAAATTAATCCGACTTCAGGTACAAAGGAAAGTTCTTGCGCAGGCTGATAAACATTGGTCCCAATTTGAGTAAAAACGATTTTGCTGGGTGTTTTGCCTTTCTCAAATGATTGCATATATAACGGGGTAATTCGGGAAACCGTTATGGGATTTTGATATAATAAACCCGTCTCCTGTGTCGGAAGTGTGCCATCCAGGGTATAACGGATTTGTACATCTTTGTCCTTACAAGTAAACTTAACTACCCCCTCGCTTTCTGATTCGACGATAGGATCAGGAGTCGTATCCTTGTAAATCCAGTCCAGACTAAGGCGGGTAACTTGAGTGGTTGACAAACCATTGTTCGTCCTTGTATCTCCGGCACAATGCCCTAATAATACATGATTTCCCACAAATTCAATCGCTGTATAGCAATACCAACCAGCGGGATCACTTTCAACAGTTTTTATTTTTTCCCAGGTTTTACCTTCATCTTTTGATATCGCAAGGTTAAACGGAGTTCGTTTGCCACCGTCCCTCCCCTTTTCATAATTATGATTCCACAATAACAGCAAATCGCCTGTATCCGGAATGCGCTCAATGGATGCCGGGGAAAGTGGGGATTTAATATTGCCTGGCTTAATAGGCGACCACGTCTCCCCTTGATCTTCTGAAAAAGAAAAATACTGCACACCGGAATCTGTTCTGCAAAACAGCATCATTTTACCGTTTTCCAGTTCGACTATCCCAGGTTCTTGCAAGACAGTATTGTCGAAGTTGGCTATTTGCTGGGACCTATTCCAGGTTGTACCGCTATCATCAGAATAATAGCATATTATCTTACCATTTGCCCATGTGGGTGCCGCATGCAAAGAAGTCGGGAATAATATCCTTCCGCCTGGTAATTGAATAAATCTGTCATTATTAACCACGTGGTATCCTTCCGTGTCAATACATCTTATTGGTTCACTCCAGGATTTGGCTTCATCGGAGGATATTCGCATAAAAGGTATGCAATCTGTTTCAGAATTCTTACGCAGATAAAACAGGGCTATTTTCCCGTTGTCTAATCGCAACAGTGATACTGACATAATATTCATTCCACCTTCATTGGGTAGAATTAAAATATCTTCTTTCGTCCATGTTTTTCCTTTGTCATCAGAATACCGGCCTGCTAAATAAGCGCTGGCATGGTCTCCGGTTCCACCCGTAAAATGTGTATATATGAATAATATCCTCCCATCATTCAACTGGATAAAATCACCTTCGCTATTTCTTGGATTTCCCTCTTTCGGCTCAAGTCGCAAAGTAATTTCTTTGCCAGGTCCTTTATCAGAATTATCAATAGAGCACCCAAACAACAGGAATGCCACAATCAGCAGGTTCAATGCATTTTTTAAAGTAAAATTTTTCATAAATATTTTTTATTCAATCTCATCAATCTATTATCCCACCTATGCTATAGCTTCGGAGGGCAAGCAGTCTCTTATCCCAGCTACGCTAAAGCTTCGACGAGCAAGCAATCTTTTTTGTTCAATCTTTCTTCATTCCCTCATTCATGTATTCTATTCCCCTACCCACTCCTCTTCAAAAACAACATGCTTAATTGATTTCCTTTCGCCAGGCAAACGATAAGTATAAGTCACATGTATTTTTCCGTCTTTTGCCTGAATAACAGATGGATAGGAAAAGTTTCCCTCGTCCTGAACTTCAAGTTTTCTCTTCCACTTCCATGACTCTCCTTCATCATCCGAAATTGCAGCAGCAATGCTGTACCTTCCATCATCCACATCATTATACACTAAAATCCAATGGCCATTTTGTAGTTTTAATATTTCAATGCTTGCCCCGGGGTTTGGAATTTCTGACTTTTGAGCATAGCTCCATGAATAGCCCTCATCCTCAGAATGACTGATCATAATTCTACCCGGCTCATCCCCATCATCCCGCATATACGCATCTATCGAACCATCTTTTCGCACAACAAGACTAGGTTGATTTAACCCGCGCCCGACAATAGGCAAACTGCTTTCCCAGGTTTCGCCATCATCCTCAGAAATTGCAATTAATCCAAAATTAAATCCGTCAGAGTAAAGAGGCAATAAAATCTTCCCGTTCTTCAAAATAGTCGGATGAGTTCTGGTCATCCAACCGGTTTCACGTTTCTTCGGGTCTTTGGTAGCTTCTATCAGCATCTCTTCATAGGGTATTGCATATTCAGCCCAGGCTAAATCTTTTCTTCCAAATTGATCGAATTGCTCCTTGACTCTTTCTTCAAATTCCACACCTGGTTTCATCAGGATAATGTCCTGCCACTCCCAGTTTGGAATTCTTTCATTATAATCCATGGTAGTTTTAACTTTTAGAATAGAGGCTTCCCACCTGTTAGCCTCTACAACAATCCACACTAAAAACAGCTTATTGCTACTGTTGAGGAACAAAATTGGGTTGCAGTCCGGTTGACCAGGGGAATCAGCCATCAAGAAAGGTTCGCTCCATTTCTCCTCTCCCTTCTTAAGCCTGGCGCCATTGATCAATACATCATTTGCTGTTCGCTCGCCGCTTCCCTGAAACCAGCATGTTAAAAGATCCCCATTGGGCAGCTCTACTATACTGCTCGAATGCACATGCTGTTGTTGAAATGGGAATATCAGCTCACTTTCAAGACCTGACTGACTATAAAGATTCGCTGTAAATAAAATTGGTAATACAATTGCTATCAGCTTTTTCATATAAATTTTTCTATGATCACTATCATTATTTTTTTTCAGATATCCCGTTTATTCAAAATTATTCATAAATCATAATTATGAATGAATACCGACATATTTATTTTTTAAAATCAACAACTGTTACATAAATAAAGAATACTTTTTTTACCTTTCTGTGTATTATCCTGCAAGCAGGAAATAATTTATAAATTGGATTATATCATGGATGAAGATCAAATTTCTGAGCAGAAACGCACAACTGGCAACCCTACAACACGACGCAATTTTCTGATTAAAACAGCGGCGGTTGGCGGATGCTTTTTATCGCAAGGGTTGGGTGGCGTATCAATGTCTGCATCGCTAAATGACGCCAGACCATTGGGGCCAATCCCTAATAAATCATCAAAAAATGATGCTACCCATGGATTTGGAGTGAATTCGCAGATATTGGTTCTTACTCAGTCTATCTCCAGAGACATCAATCCGCGTGCCACCACGTGGACTTATATTTCAGAAATTCTCCATCGTGTGGGATTGTTTTTCGAACAAGTGAATCCGGTTCAACTTCCAACTTTGGTCAACCGTACAAATTCCATTATAGTTTTGGCAGGTGATTTACAATTGACCACAGATCAGCAAGCAATCATTGCTTCTCTAGTCGAAAACGGCAGTTCTCTTGTAGGAATAGGTGGAACTTCAGGGCTGGACAAGGTTTTTGGGATTGATGGCAAACATCCATTGGCCGAAGGTTGGATGAAAGTAACCAAAACCAATCATCCGGTGACCAAAGGCTTACGCAGCTCGCTGCATGTATTTGGTGGATACGCTGTAACAACAAGTAAAACAACTTCACTTGCAGATTTGGTATCAGGCAAACAAGGTGCAAAAGGCAGCGCTATTGTAGAAAACAAATTTGGGGATGGACGGACCATTTTACTAGCTCCCGACCTTATTTTCTCCATCGTGCATATTCAACAGGGTTTACCTGTACTTCAGGACGGTCAGCCTGCACCGGATGGTTCTGCACCGCTTGACGATGGCGAGTTGAAAGCAGAAGACGGTTGTGTACTCGACTGGCAACGAGACCGCTCACCTGTGGAACCCGAAGGAGATTTTGCATTTCTTGAACCGATCAGCGACGAATTGCGGGAGATTATATTACGAAGCATTTTCCATGTTGCCAGTCAGCAAGGTATCACATTGCCTATACTGTGGTACTGGCCTCGTGAACTCAAGGCAGTTGGGCAGATTTCACACGATTCAGATGGCAATGATGCAGCAAAAGCAGAGGCAATGCTCGAAGTAATGAACAGTTACAAATTGAAATCAACATGGTGCATCCTCACACCGGGTTACCCGAAAGAGTTTTACCACAAGTTAAAGGAGCAAGGTTTTGAAATTGCCCTGCATTACGACGCAAGGACCGGAGGTGAAAATACTTCCTGGTCAAAAAAGAACTTCATCTTACAACATGAGTGGTTGATGAAAGAAGCTGGATTAGAACGCATTATATCCAATAAGAACCACTACACCAGATGGGAAAACCGGCTCGATGTTTTGCGGTGGTGCCAGGAAGTTGGCGTCAAATCCGACCAAACACGCGGGCCCAGTAAAAAAGGCACGATTGGCTTTCCTCTGGGCGGTTCTCAACCTTATTTCCCGATCGATGACGAGGCCGAAATACCGCATATGTTGAATGTCCTTGAGGTGAATCTAATTACACAGGATTTGGTGGTTGTCTGTCCGGCTGAATATGGCAGGCAGTTTGTCGATTCAGTACTAAGGCATCATGGTGTTGCACATTTTTTATTTCATCCCGCGCACATCCAGAAACCAAACGTTGCTGAAGCGCTTTTTGATCTTGTGGATTATGGAAGAAAACAAGGTCTCGAATGGTGGACAAACGAGCAGATTTATCAATGGGAAATGCTTCGCCGAAAAGTAACGGTTAAATTTGACTCAAACAAACTAACACTCCAATCAGAAAAGAAGTTCTCAGAGGCAACTTTACTATTCCTTAAACCACAGCAAGAATCGCCATTGATCCACATCAATAATCAACCCGTTCAAAGCAAAGACTGGAATCTTTACGGCTTTGAGTTTGATGCCGTTACCATGGATTTGGAAGGTGAAGTCAAAGTTCAGATTGAATAGTCAATCTTGGCTTAATAGACAAAAAGGAGGCTGAAACCTCTGTAAGTTTCTGATATTCATAGCTTTGCATCAAATGAAAGCTTATGAATAAAAAAAGTGTGTTTTTTGCAAAAGTTCCATTATTAAGAAAAATGGTAAAATTCGGGG
>JAJRQT010000230.1 GCA_024280115.1 Bacteroidota bacterium
AAGTATAAAACCTGAAGAAGTACCGTCATTTTTTTATCGCCCGGTAACCCGTGAATTTAAACCGATAATTTCAAAAAATCAGTTTTCTGCATGGAAAAAACAAATGGGGTATCCTAAAACATTAATGAAGCAAATCGAGGTTCAAAAAGACTATACAAAAGATGCTGTCCTACTGAGTAATAAAATCTTTAAAACCCTGAATCAGGATTATAAATATGCTAAACAATTTGATTTTAGATGGGGTAACAACAATACACCAACTGTAGAATTTACCCAAAACGGCACAACCAAAACCTGTTTTATTGAATTTTTATATCAACAATCTAAAAAAAGACAATTTTCTATGAATATTTAAATGAAATATTCCCGGGAATTATAACTACTACTTATAATCATAAGTATCTGATTATCAATATTAATAACAAGAAACATCTTTTTCGATCTGTTTTGCTTTTATACCGTGTGCAGTAATTCACAGAACGACAACAAAAAAAATAATTTATTTTGTTTACATTGATAGACCAAAATGCATTAAGGCCAATTATACTATAAAACCAATGCTACCACCATGACGCAAATGGACCGCAAAAAACCGAACACCTTTCCGTTCTCATTTTCTTTTCATCAATACCAGGATAAGAGATTTCTTTTATATAAAAATAATTTTCACTTGAGCAAAATTTAATTATACCTATAAAAAACCAACTATGGAAAGTACGCCTCACACAACAGAGATTAAAAAAGAAACAATTGACAAAACTGTAGGGATTATAGCCTATCTAACGATCATCGGTTTGATCATAGCTATTGTCATGAACAAGGAAAAAAAGGAACCGTTCGCCTCCTATCACATCAGACAATCTCTTGGGCTTGCAGTTACCGGTATAGTGCTCGCGATTATTGGCGTGATTCCTTTTATCGGTTGGTTGATCAGCATTTTAGGAACCATTTTTATTATAATTCTATGGGTTTTGGGACTTATCAATGCGTTGAATGGTTATGAGAAACCCATTCCTGTTTTGGGTGAGAAGTATATGGAATGGTTTAAAAATGTTGAATAATAAGATAACCGGAAAAATTAACATGACGATGATATTATAAAATAAAAACTATATAAATTTTAAGCTATGAAACAAACCAAATTTATTATTCCCCTTCTGTTCATTATAAATGTCATTTTTTTAATTCCATCTCAGGCTCAATTACTTGATAAACTAAAAAGAGCCGCAAAAGAGCGATTAGAAGATCACGCTGTTGATAAGGTAGTAGAAGGAGTTGACAAAGGAGTGGAAAAAACAGAGAAAGTAATCTGGAAAAGCATCATGGGCGGAAATAAAAAATCAAAAAACAATAAAAATGGATCCCAGGGCAGCACCGAAAACACCGAGATGGATGATTCCAAAACCGGGGTGGAGGATTACGATGTGGAACAAATCCAGACGAAGATCATGAGTATGATGGGTGGTGATGCTGAAAAGGTAGAAACAGCAGATAGATACTCATTTACTACTGAGGTTGTCTATAAAATGGAAGCAATTATTGATGGCAAGCCAACCTCAATGGATTATACGATGTTACTGAATCCGGATGAAGAGTATATGGCGACAAAAATTGGCTCTATGATGGGTCAGGATGGTAAAAAAACTAAGATGGCAATGAACATGACAACCATTATGGACTTTCAAAATAATGCGATGATCATGATTATGGAAGAACAGAAAATTGCTCAAATAATGTCAATGTCTCAAATTAATGATATGGCAGAAAATGATGAGCCACAGGTTGAAACCTCCATTACAAAAACAGGAAGGACAAAGGAAATACTTGGATACAAATGCGAGGAATATCAAATGACTTCTGAGGATATGGAAGGAAGTATCTGGATTGCCCCTGATATTGAAGTTTATAATCAGTCATTTCTTAATAACCTTGGAAGCTCATCATTCGCAAATAAGTCTGAATTGATGGACCTAAAAGGATTGACAATGGAAATGGATATGACCATTAAATCAGAGAAAAAAAAGAAAAAGGGTGGGGATATGAATATGAAGATGACAGTAATCAGTTTTGAAGAACAAAACAACGAAATCGCCATGGCCAATTACAAATCATTGAGTCTCGGCGGTGGTTTTTCAAACCAAGGGAAATAGGCCAATTCAACAACTATATATAATATGCCTTAGTTGGCACCAGTCTGCGGTGGGCAGATTTACCCATCAAACCAATATGTGTTCAAGCTTGTATTTGAAAATACCTGGCTGGCCAGAAGGGCCTGCCTTGGCCAAAAAGCAAAGTTTAAATCCTTAAACTCTATTTAAGGAGCTGGAAACTAATAAAACGGAAATAATTTTATATAAACTAAAAAAGTAAAACCATGAGAAAAATCAGATTAACATTAGCAATTGCAGTACTACTTTCACTTGCGTTTGTCTCTAACAAATCTAAAAGTGATCATTATACCAGCAATTCCTCAACCGCATCGTCAAAGTGCAAAGTAGTAGTTGTAATGGATGAAAATGTAAAAGTAATCCATGATATAGTTTTATATAGTAGCTCCAGGGATGTGGAAAAAATGGTGAGCAGGTATCCGAAGGGCTCAAGATTTTATGAAGGTCTGGCAGTAAATCTAAAACCCGGGAAAGAAATCATTGCCCTTTCAGTAGAAATATATGTCGATGGGCAGTTCATACCTGGAGATATGTTTATTTCCGGTGATCAATTTCTCCCAGGTGAAATATGGTGGACGCCCAAAGATATCGCCAGAGGTTTTACGAATGACTATGCTATATCCGGGGATGTAGTGGAAAAACTCACAGGAGAGCGATCCAAAGGAATGCCCGTGGATGTGATAGGAAAGATGGAAGTAAAACGATCAGAAAGAAAAGTGAATTTAACAATGGGAGACATAAGACCCATAAGATAGTCTTGGAGGAACTATGATAAAAGATAATCATAAAATAGCCGTAGGTAAAAATTCGCTTACGACTATTTTTTTGAAACAAATAAAAAATAACAATCAGTCTATTTATTAAACTTAAACAAATAACAATTATGAAAATGTATCTATTTATTGCTCTTATTTTAATGACCATGTCTGCTAAGATACAAGGTCAGGCCAAAATGAAAATCGAAAACTATTCACTCGGAGAAAAGGAGGTTGTCATCTTTCCCTTTGGCATGGATCAGAAAATAACTGTGGGCAAAATCGATGACGCTGGCAACCTAACCATGGACTGGAGCAAATTTGACATTTCTGCAGTAAAGAATACCGACATGCATTTAGGTGATTATAGCGCTGCCTTTGATTATTACTGCGATGAGAATGTAATTGAAAAAGGAATTGAAGGTGGAGCTAAAACCGTAAAGTCCGGATATATTTATTTATGGAATGAAACGCGATGGGTAGGTATCCTTATCCCGGCTTCGAGTGTGGAAGTCAAGGACCGCATACTGGATGAGGGTGGCAAACATGCTGTGGTGGGAAGTTATCTCAACTGGATATATGCCAGCGAAGAAACCCAATATTATGCGACATGCAAAGAAAAGAAATTTTTCTATGGCGGAACACAAGTAGAGACCGCTAAAATTTTTAAACTCGATTTAAAAAAAGGATGGAATACAATACTATTTCAGATAGACAAAGTCGTTTCGGTAAAAGATGCGGCAGACACACCTGTGATAACACAAATATCAACAATCGAAAGCTATCCTGATGATATCATATGGTTTTTAAAGAAGCTTTGACAAATCAGATTGTTTGATAAGCACTAAATAAACCTCAACGTTTGTTGGTGCCTGCTTGAACAAGTTGTCACCACAAGCGCTTTCAAATGGAGTCATTTCAATTATAACCTTATCGGTTATTTTCTAAATATGCTAAGATCAAAAGAGCAATTTTAACCTGATCAGCATTTTTCTAAAATAGAATGAAACTCCTGAATTTATAAAATCACACAATAAAAAAATTAATGATGAAAACCTGCATAATAATTATACTCATGATTCTAGTGCGACTACCAGTTCTCGCACAAAATCATATTAAAATTGAAAACTACACACTTGGAGAAAAAGAATTGGCAATTTTTCCCTTTGATCAAAGTCAGAAAATATCTGTGGGAAAAATTGATGGTGATGGAAACCTTATGTTTGATTGGCTGGAATTTGACGAATCTAAATACGACACTAAGGGAAACGTAATCAACGATGGGGGTGTGTTTAATAATTCGTGCGATGAGATTGAAGTTAAAGAGGGGAGCTTGGACGGAGTTAAAACTATGCACGCCGGATACATTTATTTATGGAATGGTGACCGGCCAGCAGGAGTGGTAATTCCCGCAACTAGCCAGGAATCTAATAACTCTGTGTTTAAAGAAAATGGTAAAAACAATGTAACCGGCAGTTACTGGTCCTGGGTATATGCCAGCGCTGATGCCAAATACATCGCTACTTGTAAAAAATCCAACAAAATTTTTGGTTTAGACGAACCGGTACTAGCTACTAAAAGTATAAACCTCGATTTGAAAGAAGGGTGGAACCTGATACGATTTGAAACAAATGAAGTGTTTACCGATGAAGGGGGTTATACCTACCCTGTTTCCATGAATATAATAACCGTAGATGGTTACTCCGATGATATCAAATGGTTCTTAAATAAATTTTAATCATTCAGATTTTCATATATCTATAAAATACCAAAGCCTCATTCTTTATACCGAATCAAATATAAAGAGAAGCTAATAAACAATTTTACTACTGACAAAATGAAATATTTAACTATCGTATGCTTCGCATTGATATTACTTTCTTGTGGAAAGGAGAAAAAGAATGATACCAAAGAACTCATAAAAAATAAGGTATCGGGTAAAGCGAATAACAACAACAATTCCGCATGTGAATATTTATCTGAAGCGTTTATAAAAACGATGTTTCCGGAAGCGACAAACTTTGAACTAAAATCCCATGAAAAGCCATATCCGACATGTAGCTATAAATTTGATGTTGGCGGAAAACCATGCCAAGCCAGGCTTACAATTGCCAAAGGATTTGGCAGTGAAAAGAATTTGGAAGCAAGCATGAAGCACTTTTCGAATAAAGAACTATTAAGCGATGTTGGACAAAAAGCATATTACATTCCAAATATAAGTCAGCTATCGGTTTGGGAAGGGAAAAATATAATTCACGTTAATATCAATGGCAATAAAGAAACCACAATCAAAGCCGCAAAAGAAATTTTAAATAGTTTATAAATCTAAAAAACCAACTAATTATGAAAACCACTGTAAAATTTTACTAACGCTCTTATTGACGACTGTGCTAATTCCCTCTTTCGGTCGATCTAAAAAGAAAATGGAATCTTATTTGACCAGGGAATGGGAATCAGCCGCGATTTCGTATGAAACCGGAGATACGATTCAGGATTTAAGCCATAAAATACGTTTGAAAAAGAAAGGAAAAATGAGTGGTATGCTTGATGGTATCGAATGCACCGGAACCTGGAAATATGTTGAAAATCGAAACAACTTGAATTAACAATTGCTATTGGAGACGGAAAAGAAGCGGTATTACTTGATATTGGTAAAAGCTCTGATCAAATACTCACTATAACCAGTAGGAATGGCGATAGATATAGATCAATTAAAAAGGCTCCGGAATCGTATTTGAAAATGTAAAAGCTCGGGAAATGAGTTTTGAAGAGATACAGGCACAAAGTGATGCTAATAAAAATTCTGATTTAGGGTATTCCCCTCCAGGAGAGATTCTAATGCGATTTGGCTTTAACCGAACAGTGGAGAAATATGAAAATGGTGGGGGCAGTTCTGGTGAAATAGGGATTGTATTCATGAATATCATGCAAGAGCGGGAACTATATAGTTAAAATCCTACCATACATTTTCGTCACAGACTTTGAGAATCTGTACGTGATTTTCTGATCTGGAAAAAATAGTTTGCTGGTGTCCACCTTTTGTCCGCCCCCATTTTTCATCTTCCCGAAAATGATTGCCTACTTTTCAATTGTCAATTGGACAACAAATAAAATTATTGTACCACAAATCAATTTAATCATGAAAAACCAAAAGCATTTTAACCACTCAAATTCCACTCTGTTGTTGATATTATTAATAGCATTTTTTATATCATGTACAAAAGAAAACACTGAACCCATTGGTAATGGTAAAATAGAAACTTCTCCGGGAATCACGGAAGAAGAGCTGGGAGAATACGCCGGAGACCTGGGTATTGTTGTAGATGCGGCGTCTGTATCAATAAAAGGATATTACCCGGTAAAAGCAAAGTTTACAATTAATGCAACACAAAGTGATATTTCTCAAACCATTGATCTGGACGAATACTCGCTGATGGGGCAAATAAAACTTTCTATTGATAAGATGAGCTCAGAGGCAGAAAAAGAACTCAAAGAAGGGGTAGAAACGACCATTGAACTGCTGGATAATACAGGAAAAATAATTGCGACAGAAAATTTCTCAAAACTTTCATTCAAATCTAATCCTGATCCTGTTCCATTTGATGCTGATAAACTGAAGGATTTGAACACGACAGTTGTCTTGAATAAGGACACAAAATACTATGCGCAGATATTAGACAAAGATAATAACCCTGTTAAAAATACAATGAAGTACACAGCAAGTGCGCCAAAAAATAATCCTGGGATAATCCATAGAATAGTTAATACTTATAATGTAGAATTTACAGGAGCGGAAACTGCATTTTTGTTTAATTTCATTGCCATACCCAATGAACCAAATACCTATGCTATAAAGACAAGCAATAATAGATATGCTCAGGTAATTCCAAATATTATATTTATAACTAAACTGTTTCCATTTGCTTTTGAGAACGTATCTGTTATGTTATCGTTGTTAGAGTTGAAAGGGAATATTGATTTTCAAAAAATTCCTGAGAATGCAAAATTTATTATCGAAAAGGAAAGCAATGCGGTTTATAGTATAAAAACTAAGCAAGGCAAAGAAATCAGGGTAAGAACTGGCCTTGGTTTTACTATTGATACTAAAAAAAGCACGAAATTAAGATTTCGGTTTATCCCCATGAATATTGAATGGGCAATTGAAGATATCGAAACGCGGCATTTGGCACCCATTCTACCTCCTTCACAAACGGGGTTTTCCTTTAATAATACACTTATCAATTGTGGAAATGGGAAATTGGAGCAAACTGTTGGAGCATCTATTACGGAAAAAATTATTACCTCTGTAGGTTGGGAAAATTCATTGTCCATGATGTCCAGTCATACATATTCTGTTTCTGCCACAGTTGGTGTGGAATTTGAAGCTGGCTTTTTTGGGACTTCGGCAAAATATTCGGCATCTGTAACTGCAGGTTATGAAAATACCAGCCAAAACACCATCGAAAGATCGAGTTGGGAAGACAAAACTACTGAGAAAGAAGAAACTTATTTTTCTGAGCGGACAGTGACCGTGCCTTCAAAAAACGCATCTTTAGTATATGATGCTATTCAGTTTTACGAAAACATAAAAGTTCCCTTTGCTCAGCGTCTAAGAATTCGAGGAACGGAATTTGACACAAGAGAAAAATTGTCTGGTCATGAAATATTATCACAATTTCATTTCAACAATTTCGATGGCATTATCAACGAAATTGGAACGGATTATATAGAAGTATCCATAAAAGGTGTTACAACATTGAATAAGGTTATAAAAACAAAAAGTGAAGTTCAGGAAGTAGCTCCTATGTGTAAATAGCAAATACTTAAATTTCAAAAATCAAATAAAATGCCCGCTTAACTTGGTTTTATGACTTTGGTGAATTCTTTAGTCAAAAGAAAAATCCAAATTCTTGATTTGAGGAGACTTTTCTCATATATTTTAAAATTGGAAAAAACTTCTCCTAAATTATTGCTCCATGTTAAGCCAAATACTGTCAACTATTTTCTTGTTTCATTCTTTTTTTACTATTGCCCAAACTAGTGATAATTTACCCGCTAGCGATTTACTTCAAAGAGCTTACAATTTTCAAGAGGAAGGCAAACGCGACTCTGCTATTTATTATTTTGAAAAAGCAAGCATCAATTACAAAAAGGAAGAAGTATGGCAGAAATACATTGAATGTCTTGCCGGAGAAAACAGAAACTATCTGCGTACCGACCGGATAGGGGATGTAGAGGCAAAAGCAACTGAGGCCTTAAAAATTGTTGAAGACGGAAAAGCAAATGAAATTGATGAATATGTGATTGAAGTTCATACCCAATTGGCCAGATATTATTGGTATGCCAAGGGGAATTTTCCCGATGCGCTTGATTTGCTTGATAATGGTCTTGCAATTTGCGAAAAAGCCGGTTTTGATACAGAAAGGCGAAGGATTCAGATATATACGGATTATGGATATACCTATGGGTATTCCGGTGATTTTGATAATTCTTCTATTTATTTTACAAAGGCGCTTAATCTAAGCAGAAAGGTATATGGAGAAAATGCCGATGTAACTGCTGATCGATATACAGACATGGTTTTTCCATTGATACAGAAATCTGAATGGGAAAAAGCAGAGGTGGCATTGAAAAAAGCCACTGAATTAAATATTAAAAATCGTGGACCGGAACATATAAGCGTTCTGAAAAACTATAATAACCTGGGATATATTTACCTGGAAAAATTCGATAATGATCTGGCCATACTTTATTTGAATAAGGCCATAGAACTGATTAGAAAACAATATGGTGAAAATCACCGATCCGTTGGTATTGGATATATGAATCTGGGTGCGAGCTATTCTAATAAAGGAGATTATAGAACTGGAATAAAGTATACTACAAAAGCAATTGATAACTTAAAAATTTCAATTGGTAAAGATAATCCGTATATGGGTCTTTGCTTTCTTAATTTGGGCAATCAGTACAACCATTTGGAAAAATATGATTCCGCAGAACATTTTTACGAAAAGGCGCTTCAATTTAAGATTGCCCTTTACGGAGCAGAACATCATGAGGTAGTTGAAATGTATGGTTATTTATCTGATTTTTATTTAAAAACCAACAGGTATGATGAGGCTTTGGTTGTTGCTGAAAAGGCCGGAGATATCGCATCAAGGATATTGCCGGACAAGCATAAACACAGTGCAAACAATCATTTATATTTATCACAATACTATGCCGCAGTTGGTAATTACAAGGAGAGTCTCGATGAAGCCCAATTGGCAATCATTGGTTTGGCACCTGATTTCAATGATAAAGATATAACTTCCAATCCAGACTTAAACCAGGATATCATTTCTACCAGAATTCTTATAGATATACTTATTCATAAGACGCGAACATTAGCAGAGTTTTATGAAGAAACTGGTGAATATGAATATCTTATTATGGCCCATCAAACAGCAGAAGTTACAGATATGGCTCTTGATATATTGAGAATCGAATATCAAACGCCTGATTCTAAAGAGATCCTGTTATCAAGATCAAAAGATTTTTATGAAAATGCCATAGATATTGCCTTTCAGTTATTTGAGTACAACAATTCAAATACCTATTTAGATCAGGCCTTTAAATATTTTGAAAAAAGTAAGTCTATTCTATTATTAGAAAACATAAAATCTAATCTGGATGTGGCAACTACAGGAGTGCCCGATTCCATAGCAATTGAAGAAAAATCATTGTCCAGATCCATTGCATTTTATAAAGAAAAAATATTTGAGGCCAAAAATAATAACGATACAGTGCAACTTGCCAGCTTGGAAAATGCTTTCTTTCAAAAGATGAGAGACTATGATCTATTGTTAAACCTTATAGAGGAGCAATATCCGGAGTATTATTCAATAAAGCATACAATATCAAGTGCGACGCTTAAGGAAGTTCAAAACCATCAAAATGATCAAACTGTGATCATAGAATATTTTTATGGGAATGAACATATCTATGCCCTTGCAATATCAAAAGCAAATGTCACTCCTCTGAGAATAAAAAAAGAGGAACAACTGGAGACAGAATTAAATAGTTTTATACAGGGATTCGAAAAAAAAAATTTGATCTAAAAATTTCTTATTCTGTTTTTACTAAAATTCTAAAACCATTTATTTCCAGCGGAATGTTGACCGAAGTTAAGCAAATAACTTTCATTCCTGATGGCGTGTTACACTACATTCCATTTGAGATATTGATAACTTCAATTGAAGGGCCGGCTGATAAGAAATATCTTATTCAGGATTTCACGATTAATTACCTGCATTCTACGGGCTTCACTGAACTTTATCAAAATACAGAATCCCAGAGTCTGACGTATATGGGTTTTTCTCCGGGATATAAACAAGAATCTGAAGCTTTGTTGGCATCCCGTTCGGCAAGAGACAATCAAATAGCAGGCATGCTGCAAAAACTTCCTATGGCAGAAGAGGAAGTTAAAAACTCTGCGTCTTTATGGAATGGAGACTATTATTCTAATGAAAATGCTACCGAAGAAAATTTTAAACGATTTGCCGGGGATGCCGGAATAATACACATCGCCTCTCACGCAATAATTGATGATGAAGAACCAATGAATTCCAAACTTGTTTTTTCTCCAGGCGCAGATACACTGGAGGATGGGCTATTACATACCTACGAATTGTATAATATGAAATTAAACGCCCAGTTAGCATTTCTAAGTGCCTGCAATACAGGCTTCGGCCAGATAAAAAGTGGCCAGGGAGTTGTAAGTCTGGCGAAAGGATTTTTTTATGCAGGGGTTCCCAATGTGATGATGAGTCTGTGGTCTGTTCCTGACAAATCAACCTCAGAAATCATGATATATTTTAATAAAGAACTAAAGAAAGGCGTGGGAAAAGCAGACGCATTGCGCAATGCTAAACTCAAATTTCTGGAAACTGCTGATGAGAATACATCAGATCCTTACTATTGGGCTGCATTTACAATGATCGGAGACAATGAGCCTTTGAAAACCAATAGTGTTTTCCCATACTGGCTTATTGGAATTGTTGTGCTTGTGATAATTGGCGGAGGAAACTTTTATATGAAAAAACAGAAAGCCCAAACTTAAATTCATGGAATTATAATTTTAATTTTCATGCGAGCAGTTTGCCTTAAATTTTTACTCGATTCAATAGTATTTTTTTGGCAATCAAACCCATACCTATTCCAAAAACAATATGAAGTATGAGTGTTGCTATTGGGATTATGACTCCATCATTTAGCCCGAACAATCCTCGTCCCGCTAAGGGCATTCCCATAAGCATGTTTAAAAGCCAAAAAACGAGCATAAATATTGTACCCGTACCGGTATTTATTGATTTTACAATGTATAAATAAACTATGCCGGTTATCACTCCAATTAAAATGTGAACAATGATTCCTAAAATCAAAGCGCCTGTTGGATATACTTTTTGATCAATTAATGATCCTGCCATAAATCTCAGGTCCATAGCCTCAGGTAGCAAGCCAATAAACCGGCCGGTTAAATTGATTATTGTTGTAATTAGTACAACGATAAATCCGGATAGGGCTCCAATCCGTAAACGAGCAATTTTATTGGGATTCATAGAGTTAGTCTGTTAGGAAGTCCTCTATCTGGGAAACAGCAGTTGATATTGCTTGTGAGGGCAACAATACATGCCCCGCATTGGGGATGGATACTATTGTCGCGGGATGATCCACAAATAGCCTTTTCAGTCTTTCGATCTCTTTTTGGGCACTTGTTACGAAACGGTCTTTTTCACCCATGAGGAATAGCGATGGCGTATCGATTTTGACAAGATCTTCAGCGAAATCTCTGTTAATCTCCCAACTTGTCCGTTTTATAACACCCGCTTTATCGCTGTTTTTTGAAGCTTCAAAAAATGGGTGATTTTTCCCATCGCCAACCGGTCCGGTGACTACTGCCATAATGGATGGAGATGACAATTTGTAAAGCCAGCCCGGCGTCAATCGAAGAATAATATTGCTCAATCTCAACTTGTTCCAGTTTAGTTTTGTAAAGGTACAAACTATGATAACTTTGCCCACCTCCAGTCCGTGCGAGTTGGCCACTTGGGCTGCCAGAATTGTTCCAATAGATTGCCCCAGGATATGAACCCGGCTTAAATTCAAGGTTTTTATTTTATCAGCAATTTCAGTGGAAAGTGCTTCCAGGGTAGTATTATTTTCTTTGGTATAATCTATCACAATTACTTGCCGGTTTTCCGCCAGTTTCTTAACAATAGGTTCTATACTTCCTATGCTACCATCGATACCCGGAATAGCAACTAATGGATTTTTACGACTTTTTTGTCCAATTTCTATTGTGCGAATCATAAATCTAACTTTTTATCTAACCTCCCTTATACACAAATCCTTAATCTCTTTGACAGCAATTTCTTTTTCATATCTATAATTTCTTCCTGCATCCTGCTACTTTTTGGACTGCTTTAAAATGATACTCACTAAAAGAAATAGATACTAGATGACATACTTAACAACTCCGGCTATTAACCGGCCACCGTCTCCTTGTTCAATGCCCCTTTTTCCATATAAATTTTTTCTAAATTTTTGGCGCCTTCCAATGATAAGTCTTTAACGAAGGTGAAATGAGCTTTCCAAAATCCTTTACTGAGGCGGAATCCCCAGCCATAGGCTTTTTCCCATGAACCAAAACGACTTCTACCATTTCCAAGATCTTCCATATGATAGGTATGCCTGGCGTACATACCTGGGACGATGGTGACTTCCCACGTAACTTTTTTTTCAGGTTCTACTTCTACAATTTTAGCAGATGCTGGCATTTTGTATAAATACCACCAGCGAATTGGTTGAAAACACCAGACCAATTGTTTCCCCAGTGTAAGTTCTTTATTGCGTACCCAAAAAAAGCACTTGTTCCAATGCGGCCACCAATTGCCATGTGTGAAGCATTCCCAGAGTTCGTCAATCGGAATGTCAACTTCAACTGTTCCGGCTATGGGTACCATGTCGTTTGACTCTGCCAGTAGTTCCTTTTTTGATTTATCGGCCATGATTTAATATGCATTAATAGTTATGGTTCTTCTTTTATTTTAATAAAAATTCATGAATGCCCACCGAAGGAGGAGACACGAGCCGGGGCATTATTTTAATTATCTTCCTCTTGCCTTGCGCTAATGCTTAGGTGGAAGCATTCTATCCTTATCGCATTTTAGCATTCCATCATTAATTCGTGTCTTCCAACTGCTTCAATATATGTGGATACACGTCCCTCGCGGCGTTTTTACCAAAAATGCAATCAATATGTCCATAATTTGGAATCACATGTCTTTGGTATAAATTTTCGCCGTTCTTTTCTCTAAGTAAATTGTACGTGAGCTCAGTGCTCTCCGGTAAGAAGCATTCGTTTTCAGCACCTGAAATGAAAGTGATTGGAATCGCCATACGCTCAAGGTGTGGTAAATAGGTTTCTTCTCCCTGAAAGTCAACAATATGACCTTTCCGGGTCATTAAAGCCAAATGTTCTAATGAGCGAATATTTGCCACACTAAACATTTCATGCATATTTTCATGTGTTTCATCATTTAATTGATCATGCTCATACAACTGTCCGTAAAGGAATGCGATACGAGTGCAGACGGGATTGTCACATTGTTCTTCCTTCTGAATTGGATAAAGTCTGAGGGCATCATCAAAGAATTTTTCTACCCATTTTGAATTATCATCTACATAAGCAGTAAGCGTATCGATTCCCAATTTATCCAGGAACGCAGGCAAATGCAGTCCGGTTTTGATCTTCGTAAGGGTAGGCACTTTTATATGCGTGGAAACCTGAGATACTACTGCAGAGCGAATATTGGTGAGATATCCGCCAAGCATAGACATTGTCCATGAGGTAGAGCCAAAACAGTGAACCACCATCTGAACGGTTTCAGCGCCTGTAACTTCCCGCACAGTTTTTACAGCGGCAGGGTAGTCATATTTGGCAATATCATCTGCACTGAAAAGTGTGTTCGCGGCATCGGGCAGCTCTATGCTGGCACGGTAATCAAGCAACCACACATCATAATCATTTTCAAACAGATATTCCAATAAATTGGTCTCATACGTATCCATAGAAAAGATTTTACTGGAAACTCCCAAACCATGCGAAAGGATTACAGGTCCTTTTGCACCGCCCTGATAACGAGTCAAACGCAGACCTAAATTATCTTCAGTCGTGAAATTAAAAATCTCGGGAGCAGATACACGCAAGGGACGTTTTTTGCGCGGTGTCGCATCAGGATTTAAATAACTTTGACTGCTGAAGATTCCTCCATATGTATCGAAAAGCGCTCCTGCAAAGTATTTACCAAATGCTGCCTGGTATTTTAAGCTATCTGTAAGATTGCGCCCATTGATCACTTTCATGGTTGTCATCTGTTTCATGAAATCAACTGGAAGAATCTTTAGCATTCCCTTGGCAACCAATGGCGCCTTATCATCTTTTCCCTGGAAAATTGTGATAAATAATGTAGTTGTATCAGCCCACAAATCAAATCCTTTATCATCGTGCGCTGATTTATACCCTTCGAAATAATATGTATCCCCTTCCTCGGTAGTCATATTCATACCATACTTCATCAGTTTGGTATTTCTATTCACCGGATCTTCGACAAAAAGATTGAACACTCCATTTGTGACTGTCAAAGGATCTGGTGACAAAAACTGACATTTGACCGTACCAGTCATTCGAGCTTCGTGCTGCTCATTTTCCAGCATGTCTTCCACATCGTCAGAAATCACGGTTAACACAAATTCAAAATAGTTTTCCTTATCCATGCCTTCGTCATAAGCAGTCTTGAAATCCATGCTTATATCATCCGTTGGCTGAATATATCCTTTCATAGATTCGGTAAACTGAATACCCGGTTTCAAATCGTGCGTTTGTTTACTGGCTGATTGGTCAATTTCATAATCAATTTGCCAGCCCCTTTCTTCAGTCAACAACCTACAGGTTCGCTCTGCTATTCCTGAAATCGTCAATAATGGATTTGCACCCAAGGCTGTTGGAATAACTGCACCATCGCAAACGTATAAACCTTCATGAATATTACTGTCTTCCTTTCCATCAAACACCTGTCCTTTATGGTTGACAACTCCGCTTTTTGCATCTTCACCCATAGAACAGCCACCGAGTGGATGAACGGTAATTAAGTCATGTCCCATTACCTTTCCCCACAGTGGATTCGGGATAAAGGTGCCTCCAAGTCCCGCAGTAACATCTTTCAGTTTTTTATCTACATTTTCAAACACTTTTTGTTTGCCAACCCCGGGCCAATCGATTCGCAACCTGTCGTCTTTCAAATACATTTTACCGTTGGCGTCATCATGTGTGTTTACGAGATAAGTCATGGTGTTTTTCATAGCGCCGGTGTAGGCTCCACCAACGAGGCTCTTTATTTCCCGCCATTTTTCATTGAGATAATCCCCTATCCCTCCATCCATATCCTCGCCTGAAATTCGGGATATTGCAGCTAATGCTGGTCCCAGGGTAGCTGAAATTGCACCAGGAACTACGCCTTCTTCAATTACAATACCGTCATGCAGGTTTTCCTGTTCCCTGATGTCAATAACGCCGGTAATGCAGGGACCCGGCTTATCATACCGGTCTTTATTGGCTTTCTTCCCCAAACCAATCCCATTAATTTCATGGTCGGTATTATATCCAAAACCTGTTGTATCCCCGTTTCCCGTAAATCTTTGCCCCAGCTTATCAGAAATATCTAATCCCTTTTCTTTTGATCTCAATAATATTTCAGTGGTGCCCAAACTTCCGGCGCCCAGCATTACGATCTTTGCTTTCACAAATTGCGTTTGCCCGTCAAATTTTTCTGAACCGGATTTTTGATAATTAAAATGGACCAGCCAGTAATCCTCTTTTTTCTCAATATATTTTACGCTGACACGCGTTATTATTTCAGCACCATGAGTTACCGCATCCGGCAGGTAGTTCATGAGCGTTGTGTTTTTAGCATTTTGGTTACATCCGCTTACACAATCGCCACAATTCGTACATTTATTCTGCTCGAAGCCAAATGCATTTTTACCATCCTTAAAAGTTACATTGAGAGCCATCTTGTAACAATTGGCTCCCATTTTATCTGCTGCCAGCCGCATTGCATCCAGCTTTGGTAAAGGGGGAAACTCATCATTTTCGGGATATTCATTTGCCCCCAAAAATTTCCTGGCCAATTCAACTCCTTCGGCAAATAATCCGTCAACATCATCTCTAAAAGGCTTTGGCCATTGCTCCTGCTGATATACACGCGGCTCTGCCAATACAGAAACGCTGGCATTTATCAACGAGGTGCCGCCAAGGCCGCAACCGGCCAGTGCATTAATTTCCTTGTTTACCCGGAAGTCAAAAAGCCCTAACCTTGAGCCTACATGTTTGTTGGGAAAGTCGAATTGCATTTCGCCTGATGCGTCCAATTCTTCTTCGGGAAAGTCACCTTTGGCATACTCTTTCCCTCTTTCGAGCAAACAGACTTTTTTCCCAGCCCTTGATAACCTGGAGGCCGCAATGCTTCCCCCATATCCTGAGCCGATTACAATTACGTCATATTCATTTTTTATTTGTTCTACTGGAATAGAAATATAGTTCATGATTATATAATTGGTTGTAATTAAATTAAATATTGTTATCCGAGACTTCCGGACCAAACCTCAAATTTCCTGCCCCCTCTTTCATCATCTTTATAAAAGGATAAATAGGTCATCACTTTATAATTTACAAATTTTGGAAGTTTGGTGTTTGCCTTCGCCATTTCATATACCGCCCTCCAAGTACCGGAATTTATATAAATCTGGTCTTTATTAATACTTGTGTCTAGAGGCACCACTTCAGTTTGATGCGTGTGGCCATAAACGATAAAAGATTTTTTATCAATAAACGCCTGCTCTTCAAAGGAATACTCGGAATAAGAACCTCCGCCTCCTTTTCTTTTTTTAGCAAACCATTTAATGACATCCGCTATTTTATCAAAAGAAAATTTATTGCTGATTTTCAATCCGATGTCAAGTTTGTCAACGGCGTCCAACGGATTCCACCAATTATCCCTGCTTCGCACGAAGTCCAGCTTCAAGAAGTCATCGGAAAGCTTATTCCATATTGTTTTTACCAGATCAGCAGTATCCGGCTGACTTTTACAAGTTTTATCCAACAATGCATCTATCCATACTGGTATCAATAATAGTGGTCTCACATTGTCAATTTCGTTTAAACCATCCAGAAACTCAACAGGTAGCCCGTCTCCCAACTGTCTTCTTACCTCGGCAGGAAAACGATTCAATAATTCTACTACGATGGCATCGCCTAGTGATGATGCATCCCGATTTCCTTCATAGTTAAATGGATCATAAATATCACCATGGCGCGCATAAACATCATGGTCGTTAAGCGCTTTAATTATTATCGCTGATTCAACAGGATCATGAGCAAAAGGTCTGTTGGGATCATTCGCCAGCCCCATTGCCTCAACCACGGATTTGCGGATATTATTATATTCCTCACCTTCGAGGTGAAAAAACCAATCGTGATTACCGACCATGTAATGGATGTTTACCGAGACAGGAATTCTTCCTTCCGCTTCAGGTTCGTAGCCAGTTTTGGCTACATTGCCGGCGCCATCTTCGGGAGGTAAAGTAATTCTGAGACTGTTATTATTAGAGTTTAACCCTCGTAGTATTTCAAATGCAGGCTCATTCTTTGAAAGAATATCTTTGTTGATCTTTTGAACCATTTTTAAAAAATCCGTACTCTGGGAATTATCCCACGGACGCACTTCTTCATCCAGCCATTTCACAGATCGTATTACATCCAACACATCTCCCAACAATAACAAGTCGATTTGCTCAATAGGTCTATAGGTGCCGTCTGTCCTCCAGGATGCTTCATAGGCCATCTCCCGTAATCGTTCGCGGAATATTTTAAAAGCGCGTTCTGAAATGGTGGTTCCCGAAGTCCCATCCGTCAAATGTAAATCACTTATTAATACCAGCATCTTTGTGTAGTTTATACTATTTCAATTCAATCCAAGCCTTGAATAAATAGATATTTTTATAACAGATCTAACTTTGTTTTCCATATATGCAAAATATCCGGTTCACCGAGTCTATATTCATTTTCCATTCCAAATATTTTCTTTTATCTGTGTTCTTCAAAATAGATATATATTTAATATCACCTAATTTTCATATTTAATCGCAATAAATAAGCAATAAAGTACTGAAAGAAAGTCACACTAATTACAAAATACTTTTTGGAATAGTTGATCTGTTTTTGAGATATATTAATTGTAAAATAGTGTTTAACTTTTAAATATAGTAATTATGTCTAATAATTATAACATGATGTTTAGTTTATTTGAAAACTGAATTCTCCAGGTCAAATCGCGATCCATTTAAATTCATATTGTTTTTCCGGGATTTTTATACGTTCAGAAATTCTTTGTAATCGTTGTGGTAACGCCATTAAATAATCTCTGGCTTTTTCCGCCGAATCATTCAATCCAGTCATAGTTTCAATATTCCACTGTTTCAAAAGATCTTCCAGAATTTGGATGTAATCATGGGTAGTATATACCTGAATGCGTTGTGCGGCATCAGAAAAATGTGAAAATAAATTCCCTATCGCCCCACCGCTTTCTCTTAAATAATGTGCTGGCATCACGATCTTTTTCCTCATCATATCCTCTAATGCGACCATTACCTCGCTCGGGTCCAGAACGAATATTCTCTTGATAAAATCAATATATGCGCTGGCATGGCGGGCTTCATCGGCAGCAATAATTCCACAGATCTTGGATAATCTTTTATTCCCGGTCTGTTTTGATAAAGAGGCAACCCTGCGATGCGAAATGTTGGTCGCAAGTTCCTGAAAACTTGTATATATGAAATTTCGGTACGGATCTATTCCTGTTCCTATGTCAAAACCATCGTTGAGAAGATGCTGAGTAGAAATTTCCATCTCACGCATATTTACACGGCCTGATAAATAGAGATATTTATTTAATAGATCCCCGTGACGGTTTTCTTCAGCGGTCCAGCCACGCACCCATTTTGACCAGCCATTCCTTCCATCCTGATCAACACCTTCAACATCCATCAACCAGGATTCGTAAGTTGGCAAGGCCTCTTCGGTTATTGTGTCGCCTATTAAAACTGCCCACAAGTCATAGCTCATCTCTTTTGCCAGTTCCTGGATTTCCTTTACATCTTTATAAAATTCAGGGGATTTGGAGTCTGGCAACAAATCTGATGGTTGCCAATTTTTTTCGATTGGTTTTAAATACTTATTTATTAGCTCACCCATTGATTTCTCAACGGTCTGCATTACTTCCAGTCGTAGGTTAGGTAACTTCATAATTGGTTCTTAGAATATCGAATTTAATCAAAAAAATCTGTTCTGGTTTATTGTCGTCGGATAAAATTCGATTTTATAGGAAAAAATAACATTGCGACGATTATTTTCACAAGTCTCGCAAGGCTTTTATGGCAACGTTTACTGGCCAATTCAGCATGTTTTTTTGTCCGTTGAATAATTTTTCCAGACCGCAAGTTCAAACATAAAAGAGGTAATGCTATTTGGTTAAATAATTCATACCTTCCAAAGCCTTGGTCTGTGACTCACAGACCATAAAAAATAGTTTGTACGACCTGCCGGATCAGGCAGACACAAACCATGGTGAACAGTGCATATAACCTCAACTTATTGACATTCATCAAAGGAGGGGTAAAGGCCGGGGAGCTTAATAAAACTCATATTCTGTAATAAAATGTATTCTTTCATCAGTCTTTTCTGCAACCCAGGATTCTGTTTTGATCAAGCCATTCTCATAATATTCAAACTCAATTGACCGTATCCCCGAGATTTGATTTCCGTGGTCATCGTATTTGTACGAAATTTCCAGTTCAAAAATCTCCTCCTCTTCAGAAAATGCATATTTATTGATCAGATGGCCTGCGGAATCATATTCATATTTATAGTGATAATTATTGTGTGGAGCTGACAGATCAATCGTTTTCTCCTCTTCAATCCTATTCTCGGAATTGTATTTGAAACTGGTGGTTCTAACCATTTTCAAGTCCTTTCCATAACTCCTGGTCCTTTTTGCAATATTTCCAAGCGAATCATATTTATAACTTATTGCATAATTATGATTAAAAATCCTGCTTTCCGGTGAGGTGCTTTTTTCAGAGAGGAGATGGTCATTTTCATATTTATATATGATTGTCTGATTTGGACCGACTGAATCTGGTAGGTTTAAGCCGGTAAAGGTATAAAGCAGCTTTTCACTCAATTTACCCTGGTTATTATAGAAATACAATATTTTTTCATTTAAAGGCTTGTCTCCAAATGATTGAATATAATCTTCATCTCGTTTAAAAAGATTTAAGATCTTTTGGATTTTTAATTCTTCAACTAGTTGGCCGTTTTCATTGTATTGAAAAGTTGAGGTATGGCTATATGAGACATCATCCCATAGAGAAAGCAAGTATTTTTTCATCAATCTTCCATCCTGGCTTATTTCCTTTTTTAAAACCAATTTTCTGTTGGTAGTTGAAGCATCAGCAATTGAGTAATGGTATGTAGAAACCGTTTTTACACTCAAAGCTTTCAATTTTTCATCGCTACTCTGTATAGGTTCAATCTGAGCAAAAAGGTCAATATATGGCCAAGTAATAAGGATAAAGTAAATAATTTTTCTCATCAGAAGTTAGCCTATAAAATATATCAGGGTAATATGTAATTAAAGAGGTGCAAATTTATCCTATTTCTACAAATTGCCGAATCTGAAGCATTAAAATCCCTGGAATATTGTTAATATTTTTATCCTAATTATAATGAGTACTTCAGAAGAAAGAACTTTAGGACGCTCAAATAGAAAGGGATATCCAAAGAGAGGAAGTAATCAACTTCTCCGAAAATGATGGGAAATATTTCATTCTGTCTGAGGTACCCAATATGCATCTGAAGATTTCAGAAAGGAACTGAGAGGTAAACCGGTGACACAAAGTATGAGCCGAAAGGGTAATCGTTGGGAATATTAAGTAGCAGAAAACCTCTTTAAAATATTGAAATCTGAACCGTTAAAACGTCATCATCTCTATTCTCTATTGTGTGCAAACCTGAATATTACACGCTCATATAAAAAATCTCATGAAACTCTCGTGAATGAATTGAGTTAAACCACTGCTTTTAATTTTAAGCCATTAACTTCCTCAAGTACATTTTCCCAAAGGAACTCATAAGGCACTACTTCGAAGTCAACATATGACTCACCAGCAATTTCAGAAGCCAGAAGTTTTTCTTGCAGATATTTACTTTTGTGAACAATCGTTTCATAATCTCTATTATGGATGGCGATTTTATGTAAAAGTTTACAGAAGGTTTTAGTTCGCTTACTGAAGCTATTATTTAAATACCTGTTCACATAATCATCCATGTTATCCAATTTATTGAATATCGCAGACAATCCACCCTCAACTTTATTCAATATCTGAAGAATAATAATCGCAACATTGTAACCTACATTTCCTTTTTCAAAAATCGGTGTTTCTTTTATAAAACTTTTGTAATCAAACTTTTTAATTATTTTTTTATTTCCTGTTAGATGGAAAAGATATCCCCTGAATATATTCCATTTAAGTAGTTCCTTCTCATCGAGAAGGGCAAAAGATTTATTATTTGCTACCCTGAAAAAAATTTCTGATGCTTTGTCGAATTGTTTATTTTGAATATTAAGCATAACATATTTCTCAGCAAATGCATACCATGTATTGGAGGTATTGTCAATTTCACTGAGCATTTTTTCTAGAAAAATGCTGCCATCTTCAAATCTTTTTAGCTTTATTAGTGCATTCCCCTTGGAAACATTTACGAATAGACTGTCAAATCTATTTTGATTTATTTTACCTTTTTCAATATCTTTTTCAACCTTATCAATAAGGTTTAAAACAGTTTCATACTCCCCTTTGAGCTCATAATACCAAATCTCCATCTGGAAGTACCTTTCAAAGATGTTGTATGATTTGGTCTTATTATAAAGAGATTTGAGCTCTTCAACAGCGCTCATATATGGTTCAAAGTTCTTTTTTCTATTGTTGACTGTACTATTTATATACAGTCTGTGTTCTTGAAAAATGCTATCTGCTTTTTCCTCTGATTGCTCAAGTTCCTCGAATTCATTCAGCTGACTTTTGATGTTCTGAAATAACTTTGGCCGGTAGGTCTTGGCATATACTTCCCGAAGCTCTCTTAAACAAGCGATAACAATTGAAGTGTATTCACATCCTTTTGCTAAATCAATTGTTTTATAAAGCAGTTTGGTGCCAAATTTAGTTTCATCTATACTTAGTAGCATTCTCGAAAAATGAAGATATTCAAGTGCCTCCTGATACAGGTTTGTTGATTTTATATGGTTCTGTGAAGAAAAATCCATAAAAAATAAATGGTTGAGCAATTTCCTGTTCAACCTGGATTTTAGCATTCTAAATTTGAAATCCACGCCTTCACTCCCATAAATGCCTTGTGACGCTTCAAAATCATCATTGAACTCACCACTTTTTATTCCTAAAAAGAGGTTCATTTCCTTGTTACCGTTCTGATGTTGATTCCTTAAATCAAGTAATGGAAGGTTCCTCTTGGTGTTGTCAGTGACAATTTTGATTAAATCTTTAATTTCGTCCATCGCGTACGTTTATTTTTTTTATTTAACAAAAACAAATCTCTCCATTTTACTAAATGTCGATCGTTTAGTTAATTTTTATCATGTGTAACGAGTCAAAATCATTACTAATTCCTTCTCCTATATCCTCAAAAAATAGAAGTTATGGTTCTGACATTAGCGAAGTCTGTTGTCAACCGTATTGCCTATCTGTGAACAGACAATTTATTACTTAAAGATCACCAAAATTTTTATGAATTTTTAGAGTATTCTATAACCGGGCCATATGTTTAGACGGATAGGGTAAATCTTTCGATAAAAAATATTTAAAAATCAGAAAATTCAAAATAATTTTTACTACCAACATTTTTGACTATACCAATAAAAATAACCATTTTAACTTTACTTTTTTGAAGTAGTTGCAGCGCCTGGATTGTTAAAAAATTCTATTTCAATATCTTTTTATACTTGTTGATATACTTTAAAAAGATTTGGAATTCCATAAAAAATTAATCTTTTATATGGCATTTATAATATGAAAATCGACCATATTTAATCAGCTACGAGGATGAAATTCCTGGATGATCTGCTTCAAATATTCCCTGTCTAGATGTGTATAAATTTCTGTAGTTGTAATAGATTCATGTCCCAGCATTTCCTGAACGGCCCTCAGGTCTGCTCCACCTTCTACCAGGTGAGTTGCAAAGGAATGCCGGAATGTATGAGGGCTAACAGTTTTTTCAATTCCAGTTGCTTTTACCAAATCTTTAATAATTATAAAAACCATGACCCTGGAAAGACTCCTGCCTCTGCGGTTTAAGAATACATAGTTTTCAAAACCCGATTGAACTTTTTTATGACACCTGATTTCTTCGATATAAATTTTAAGATATTTTGAAGCCGAATTTCCGAAAGGCACCAAACGTTCTTTATTCCCTTTACCGATAATTCTCAAAAATCCAATATCAAAATAAATATGATTCAATTTCAATTCGATCAATTCTGAAACCCGTAAGCCAGAACTGTATAAAACTTCCAGCATTGCCCTGTTTCTTCCTCCTTCGGGTGTTGACAGGTCAATGGCCTCAAGCATCTTTTCAATTTCTACTATATTGAGCACATCTGGTAGCTTTCTACCAAGCTTAGGGGCATCGATAAGTGCAGATGGATTATCAGTCAGAACTTCTTCATATTCCAAAAATTTGTAGAAAGATTTAATACCTGAAAGTATTCGCGACTGACTGTAGGCCGACATTCCGATTTCTCCAATCTCCTGTAGAAAATCCTGGATCGTTTCCGTAGTGACTTTTGTTGGCCCGGTGGGAATATTGGAGTTCTCAACAAACTGTTTTAGCTTTGCGACATCTCTTACATAGGCTTGAATAGAATTGTCGGAAAGAGATCTTTCGAGTCTTAGATAATTGGCAAATTGACGTATGAATATTTCCCAATTCATAATTAAAGAAGTAACTGTATGAATATATTAATTATCAACGGACCAAATTTAAATTTACTCGGTAAAAGAGAAAAAAAAATATATGGCGATCAAAGCTTCGATGATTATTTTTCACTGCTGCAAAGTAAATACCCTAAGGCAAATCTAAACTATTTCCAGTCCAATTCTGAATCGGAAATAATAGATAAGATCCATGAGGTTGGATTTGATATCGACGGTATCATTATTAACGCCGGGGCTTTTACACACACCTCTGTTGCCATCAGAGATGCCATTGCCGGAGTCACAAGTACCGTAATTGAAGTTCATATTTCTAATGTCCACGCACGGGAATCGTTCCGACATAAAAGCTACCTTTCAGCCGTATGTAAAGGCGTAATTGCAGGATTTGGCCTGGATAGCTATAGATTAGCCGTGGAGCATTATTTATCTATTTAGTATTTTCTTATCTTTTTTTGCATTGATCAACTTCAAAGAAATAGCCACCGTCACTCTGATCTTGTTTTCTATCATCGATATCCTCGGTTCAATCCCTGTTATTATTGATTTGAGGAAAAAAAATGGCAAGATAGAATCCGGAAAAGCAACCCTGGTTGCCGGTATCATTATGATTGCTTTTTTATTCATTGGCGAAGGGATACTCAACCTGTTTGGAATTGATGTTGAGTCATTTGCAATCGCAGGCGCAATAATAATTTTAATCATTGGTATGGAAATGATTCTGGATCGCTCCTTTTTTAAACAAGAATCCAACGTTGGAAGTTCAGCTTCTATCGTACCACTTGCATTTCCATTAATTGCAGGAGCAGGTTCATTGACAACAATTTTGTCGTTGAAAGCCGCTTATGGGCAAACCAATATACTGATCGGTATTATTGTAAATCTTTTGTTTGTTTATTTAGTATTGAAATCTTCGGTCTGGTTAGAAAAAAAGCTTGGGCAAGAAGGTTTTAATATCCTCAGAAAGGTTTTTGGTATTATTCTCTTGTCACTGGCCATCAAATTATTAAAAGACAATTTACTTCCCTGATATGGTAATTATTTATACAGACGGCGCGTCAAAAGGAAATCCTGGCCCGGGCGGATATGGCACGGTTTTGAAATACGGGCAACATCGAAAAGAATTGAGTGAGGGATTTCGCAAAACCACAAATAACCGGATGGAATTATTGGCTGTTATCAAAGGGCTGGAAGCTTTGACGAAAGATGGTCTTGACGTCACTATTTATTCGGATTCAAAATATGTAGTGGATTCAGTAGAAAAGGGTTGGCTATGGGGCTGGGTAAAAAAAGGATTTAAAAATAAAAAAAATCCTGATCTCTGGAAGCGGTTCATTCCTGCATATAAAAGGCAAAAGGTAAAATTTAAATGGGTGAAAGGCCATGCTGGTAATCCTGAAAACGAACGGTGTGACCAACTGGCTGTCAATAGTTCAAGAGGACCAGGCCTGCAAATCGACCATGGTTTCGAGCAACAGAGCAACGATAATTCTTTATTCTAAATTGGCTAACGATTATTTTAAATTCAAAAAATTTACTATTTGGCAAGATCGATGTGCCATGAAAGTAACCACGTTAGCATGTATTCAGGGCGCATGGTTGCCTGATTGTACGCCAAATAGAATTTTAGATATTGGTTCTGGTACGGGTATTTTATCATTAATGGCGGCCCAAAAGACGGATGCCGAAATAGATGCTGTAGAAATTGAGGAAGCTGCTTTCTCTCAGCTAAAAGAAAATGTTTCTTTAAGTCCATGGTCAGGAAGGATAAATTGTTTCCATAATGATATCTCAGATTTTGCAGATCAGAATAGCAATGATTACGAACTCATTATTTCCAATCCGCCATTCTATCAAAATCAGCTAAAATCCCCAAATAGTCGTATCAATAGTGCACGTCATGATTCAAGGTTGACACTAATAGAATTAGTGGATATTTCTTCAAAACATATAAAAGAGGAAGGTTTCATTTCAATATTACTGCCAGTCCATGAAACGAAAGAATTAATACAGTTTGCCCGGGAAAAATCTATTTTCCTTACAGATCAATTAGTGATATCAGATACCGCATCAAAAGATCCAATAGCTATAATTTCTATTTTATCAAAAAATCCTTCCAATCAGAAATTCAATATACTTGTGATTAAAAATGACGATGGTTCATATTCATCAGATTTTTCAGCATTACTCGCCCCTTATTACCTGAATTTATGATACATAATTATACACTATTAAAGTAAAAGTTACACCCGATCAAATAGCATTTTTCAAAGACAATTGTGCTAATTACCTATATACATTCCACAATTCTGAATAAGGAAGGGGCTTAAAAAGTTGAATATTTTACAATATATCTCGTCAAACGGTTTTGCACGGGTATTGGGGCAATTTTTAGAAATAAAAAGACAAGATTTGCAAGACTTAATAGCTCAACGCAATATTTAATTACCTGACTTTTTAATTACGCACTTGTATTTTTTTAATAAATAATAATGACAAACGATAGACGCTTGGATAAAGTATTATAACCATGCAGGAGATTCATATTGTAGATATTAGAAAGCTTACAGAGATTATCAAATCCAAATATGGGTATGATTTCACAAATTATGCCATCTCCTCTTTAAAAAGACGGATTATAAGGATATTGGAACTCTACAAGTTTAAAAGTGTAGATGCGCTTGGTAAAAGGATTAGTGAAGACCCCGTATTTTTTGAAGAATTTATTTCTGAAATAACAGTAAACGTTACCGAAATGTTCCGAGATCCATCTTTTTGGAGGATTCTCCGGGACAAAATACTTCCAAACATACTACTCAACAATAAGAGGATTCGGATATGGCATGCAGGGTGCTCCTCTGGTGAAGAAGTGTATTCTATGGCGATTTTATTGAAGGAAATGGGGATTCTCGAAAATTCCAAAATAATTGCCACCGATATTGACGACCAGATATTGAAGCGGGCAAAAAGTGGTGTTTACACCGTTAAAAACATGGAATTGAACGAAAAAAACTATGTAAGATTTAGAGGTGAGAATGAATTAAATAGGTACTTCAAAATTAAAAATGGGCTCACATACATGGATAAATCACTTGTGAAGGATGTTTCTTATCGCAAGCAGGACCTTGTCAAAGGTGGTGTGTTCAACAAGTTTGATATTGTATTGTGTAGAAATGTGATGATTTATTTCAATCAAAACTTACAGAACGATGTATTGAAAAAACTCCATGAAAGCATATTCAAATATGGGTATTTGGCTATTGGGTCTAAGGAATCATTGATTTGGAGTGAAATTGCTAACAAGTTTATTGTAGCAAATAACGAAGAAAAAATTTATAAAAAGATAAAAGAGTAAGCGCTGATAGCAAGTTGCAATAGATGATATTTCAAGGACTACATACTAAATTCAAAGCTATCGTAATTGGAGGCTCAGCTGGAAGTTTTCAGGGCATTACCAGAATTCTGTCTCGGGTACCTGAAGATTTTCCTTTGCCGATCATATTGTGCTTGCACAGATTAAAGCACGTTCGCAATGGGTTTATGGAAGCTTTATCAATAAAAAGTATAAAAAATGTAGTTGAGCCGTATGACAAAGAATCGATTAAACCTGGAAAGGTGTATCTGGCGCCGGCAAACTATCATTTATCAATAGAGCTTGGACATTATTTTAGTTTGTCAACCGAAGAAATGGTAAATAATTCGAGACCATCCATCGATATCACACTGGAAACAGGCGCATATACATATAAAAATAAATTGATAGGCATTTTGCTATCCGGAGCGAACAAGGATGGTGCAATGGGCATGAAAAATATTAAAGATAGTGGAGGATTTACCGTTGTTCAGGACCCCAGGGAATGTATGATTAATACAATGCCATCTGCAGCTTTAGAAATGGCTGAAATCGATTATACGTTGAGCATTGATAATATCATAGAGTTATTTTTTGAAATACATAAACTGTATAAATAATTTATGAAATCGTTTTACAACAAGCTAAATGTAACCATCGCAATATCCTTTGTGTTAGGTATGCTGTTTACTGCATTTAACCTTTACAATTTACCGGCAGAGCTGAAAAAGATTTCAAGCAAAATAGATTTACTTGTAATAAAAGAATTATCACCTGTATTAAATCAGACTTACCTGATCGTTGGAGTCACATTGATTTTAGGCCTTGGGGCCATCTTCCTGGCACTCTATCTTTTAAATATTAATAAAACATCTGAGAAAATTGTTTACATCGAAAAAACCGAATCTCAGAAACAAGAGGAAGACAAGGAAGAGGAAAAAGTTAAAAATGAAGATTTTAACAAGCGCGTTAAAGAGGTGAGAGGGGATATTAAAAAAGCTAAGGATAAGAAGTCCCGTTATGAGAAGGTGCTGTCAAATCTGTGCATGAAATTAGAGGCCAGTCAGGGCATAATGTATGAGGTGAGCAAAGAAAAAAATAAGAGATTTTTAAAGCTGCTCGCAACTTTTGCATACAATCTTCCTGACAGTGGAACTATTACCTATGAATTTGGCGAAGGCCTTGCCGGCCAGGTGGCGAAGGAAGGGAAGAAGATCAATATCAATGATGTTCCGAAAGGCTATATAACCATTGTTTCAGGATTGGGGGCATCTTCACCAAATCACCTGGCGATTTTACCAATAAAACAAGGAAATGAGGTAGTTGCTGTAGTTGAGATTGCCTCATTCAAGGAAATTTCGTCCGATGATGAAAAGCTCATAGGTGCAGCTTTAAAACTCGAAGAAGAATATCAGGATTTAGAGAGGAAAGCACTTGAAAATACTGAAAAAAGTAAGTTGTCAAAAAACAAGAAGAAACTAGATGTTTAAGAATATTAGCATAAGAGGTAAGTTAACAACCCTGATTCTATTTCTTGTAGTTGTTACAATTTGCACAGCGGGATATATATCATATTCCATCAGGAAAAATATGTTGCAGGAGAAATATCTTCACAATCTCAGCGCTCTTGTAGATGTAAAAACGAGTAAGATCCAGACTTTTATATCTCAGGCAAAGTCTGAAATAAACTTAATTTCAAATCTTGAAGTTTTTCAGTTGATTGGAAATGTAAGCGAAGAAAACGATTCTGTGGAAATGGACATGGGTGAATCGAACATGTCGCTTGAAGATGAACCTAAGGACTTAACAGAAGCAGAAAATACTTTAAGAAGTATTCAAAAATCTACCGGAGTAGTAAAGATTATCATAACTGACCAAAATGGTGAAATCATTTTAAACACCAATTCAGGAGAATCATTAAACATCAAACAGGAAATAAAAACGATTGACAACGATTTCATCACAAATGCACAGACTGGAACATCTTTTAGTCATATATATAAGGTTGACGAAAATTATTTGATTTCAGTAGGTGCGCCAATTGGCAGTATAGAAACAGGTAATACCCTATGCTTCATAATCTTTAATATCAATTCCATTTACGAAGATTTGGCACACGATATGGGATTGGGCGAATCAGTTGAGGTGATAGTTGCGCAAAAAAGGCAAGATATCGCACTGTTTTTAAACCCACTGAAATCTGATGAAAATTCTGCACTTAACCGGGCGGTTACTATCGGGAGCAAGGAAGGAGTTGCCATTCAACTGGCTGTAGAGGGCAATGAAGGGATGGGTCATTCCGTGGATTACAGAAATGTTGAAACATTATCTAAGTGGAGTTTTATACCCGAAGTTAACTGGGGAATTGAAGCAAAAATTGATCAGGCAGAAATAAATCAACAAGCATTTATTGTGGTGAGAAAATTTGCATTATGGGGCGGATTGATTTTGGTATTTACCATCATGATCGCTTTCCTGTTTTCTCAATATTTCATCAATCCTCTGCTATCCTTAAAAAATTCATTGACCTCAATTTCAAAAGGTGTATTGCCTGAGAAAATAGATAAAAAATATAACGATGAGGTTGGTCAGATGGCTAAAACAACCAATGACCTGGCACAAGCTTTAAAACGAACTGCCACCTTTGCGGAGAAAATAGGTAAAGGTGACTTGAAAGCAGACTTCAAACCATCAAGTGATGGAGATATGCTTGGTAATGCATTGATTGAAATGCGCAGCAGCCTCATCGAAACTGAACAACAGGATACAGAGCGCAACTGGATTGTTACCGGTGTAGCTGAAATAAGTGAGATATTAAGATCTCATGATACAATTGATGAGTTGGGCGATGCAGTCATCGCTTACATCACAGAAAAAATTGATGCAATTCAGGGAGCGTTTTATGTAGTCAATGATGACAACCCGGCTGACAAGTTTATCGAGATGAAGTCTGCTTATGCCTACCATAAGAAAAAATATATGCAGGCTAATTTTAAGTTTGCGGAAGGGTTAGTAGGGCAAGCAGCAGTAGAAAAGGATTACATACTCCGGACAGAAATTCCAGATGAATATGTATCTGTAACTTCTGGTATATTGGGTGATCAGCGTCCCACCGGATTACTGATAACTCCACTCATCACTGAAGAAAAAGTATATGGCGTTGTTGAATTTGCCGGATTCCATAGATTTACGGAGAGCCAAATCAAATTTGTTCGTGAAATCAGCCTGATCCTTGCCAGAACCATTTTCAACATTAAAGTTAATGAACGTACCAGAAATCTTCTTGAGGAATCTCAGAAAATGAGTAACGAACTTCAGGAGCAGCAGGAGGTATTGAGACAAAATGCTGAGGAAATGGCCTCTACCCAGGAAGAGCTGAAAAGAACAAATCAGCGGCTTGAGGATCAGATCGAAGAGGTAAACCGCACTCAGAACAGGATGCAATTGTTGCTGGAAAATGCCTCTGAGGTTATTTCTATCTATGAAAAGGAAGGAATTATCAGGTATATAAGCCCATCGGTTGAGCGTATTCTCGGATACTCACAAAATGACCTGATTGGCATCAATGATAAAGTTCATGTAAATCCGGAAGGTATAGCAAATTTTGAACATATATTCGAGCAGGTGATAGCAAATCCATTTGAATCTGTCACGGTTCAGTATGAATATATGAAGAAAGATGGTGATGCTATATGGCTGGAGGCAACAGCTACCAATATGCTGTCTGACCCGGCAATTCAGGGAATTATTTTGAATAGCAGGGATATTACGGAAAGACGACGAGCTGAGCGAGAGGAACGGATGAAATCAAAAATGCAGGCATTATCTGAAAATTCGCCAGATTTAATTACAAGATTTACAAATGACGGAGAAGTATTCTATATAAATCCAATGATCGAGAGCTATACCGGTCATAAGCCTGGTGATCTGCTCAATAGGAAGCTTGTAGAAATTGATGTTGAGGATGTAATAAAACAGGAATGGATTCAACTTCTCGAACAGGTTGAATCAGAAAATGAAAAAGTTGCCAAAGAAATGGATTTTCCTTCCATACTCGGCAACCGTGTTATGCAGGTAAATGCCATTCCGGAATATGATGAGGAAAGTAATTTAGAATCCGTGTTGGTTGTTTCGCACGATATTACCGATCGAAAACAAATAGAGCTTGAGATTCAATCCAAAAATAGAAAGATCACCGAAAGTATAAATTATGCTCAAAGAATTCAGAAAGCTATCCTGCCAAGCAATGAAGTGATTCGCCAGGTACTTCCGGAGTCATTCATATTGTACAAGGCAAGAGATGTGGTGAGCGGGGACTTTCCATGGTTTATAAAGGTCGGAGACATCATGTATTTTGCAGCAGTTGATTGTACAGGACACGGTGTTCCGGGCGCTCTGATATCACTCATTGGTTACTTCCTGCTCAATGATATTGTGAAAGGAAGAAAGATGAGCGATCCCGGGGAAATACTGGATCAACTAGACAGAAGTGTTACCAAAACACTGAGGCAAGACTCAGACGACTCAAAAACAAAAGACGGAATGGATATTGCCCTTTGCAAAATTGATTTGAAAAATAATCAGGTTTCATATGCCGGGGCACACAGACCATTGTATTTCATGAATCAAGGAGAACTTGTAGAAATCAAGGGTAATAAATTCCCGATTGGGGGTGGTATTTACCGAAATCAAACCAAATTCACCAGTACCGTCTTAGATGTGAAAAAGGGTGATTCTATCTTTTTCTGTTCTGATGGATTCCCAGATCAATTTGGTGGTCCTGACAACAGAAAATATGGGCCAAAGCGATTGCGAGAGGCAATTGTGAAATATCATAAAAGTTCCATGACTGAAATATATAAGAAAATTGATGACGAATGGACTGAATGGAAAGGAGATCAGAAGCAGACAGATGATGTCTTGCTGATTGGAGTAAGGTTTTAATGAAGATAGTAGTGCATAAGAGTTTAGTTTTGAATTAATTACATTTTATAATTACATAATATATAATATCGAAATAAGGTATTAATAATTAAATGAGTACGATGAAATATATTTATGACATGCATCAAATGATGCTCAAGAACAACATTATTCTGGTTTACGAGGGTGAGTTCACCCAGGAAATCACTAAGTCGGTGTTGGCCATGGCCGAGAGGAACATGGATTCGATTGGCGAGGAATCCGGAATAAAAAGAAAAGTGTTTAACGTAATGGTGGAATGTCTCCAGAACATTGTAAAGCATGGAGAAGATTATGTATCTGCTGATTTACAAATTAACACCGCAATTTTTATGATAGGGAAACAACAGAATTCTTATATCATTACAACCGGCAATCCAATGAAAAATGAACTTGTCGATGGCCTGAAAAGTAAGCTTGACAAAATTAACGGTCTTGATAAAGATGGTTTAAAAGCGCTTTATAAAGATATAATTAAAGGCGGATCTGGGTTGACAGATAAAGGTGGCGCCGGACTCGGTTTTGTTGATATGGCAAGGAAATCAGGCCAAAAACTTGAATATGGATTTGAGCCATTAGGAAACGGCCATACATTCTTCTCTTTGAAAACAACAGTTCCAAGAGGATAAATCAAACGTTAAACTGAAAAGACTTAGTAAAATGGAAATAATTAATTTAGAAGGAACAGAGGATACTCCAAAAATAATTCTGGATAAAACCAACAAAATTTTTGAAATTTCAGGTAGATCTTTACCCGAGGATTCAGCAGAATTTTATCAGCCTGTCCTGGAATGGCTGAATAAATATACTAAAGAGGCATTACCCGAAACCATATTCGATTTTAAACTCGAATACTTTAATACAGCTTCGTCAAAATTAATTCTCGATGTATTGACTGTTTTAGAAGACATCGAAAACATTAAAGTACACTGGTACTTCTACGAAGATGATGAAGATATGGAAGAAGCCGGAGAAGAATTTTCTGAGCTGGTGGACGTAGAGTTTGAATTAAAACCCTACTAGCGAGATATTCGATCAATAAACACCAATCTAACCAGACTGAATTTTTGCTTAGTGGTCTGTAAATGATCATTGAGTGGTGTTTTTTGCATAATGAATCTGAATATTGAAAAATGAGTGAAGAAATTCTAAAAGCTTTAACCCAGCTTTTTGCAATCATTACGAAGCAGGATGGAGGCGTTACTGAAAAGGAAAGAAATTTCGTAATCAGTATTTTCAAGGAAGACCTTGACCATGACTCTATAAAAGAGTATCTGGCTTTGTATGACGATTTTGTTGGATATGGTAAAGAAGTAGAAACTACTAAGAAAAAGAAGCTGACATCTGTTAGGGATTCAGTAAAAACTCTTGCCATTTGCCGTAAAATCAATAAAACTCTTACTCAAAAACAAAAAATAGTTGTACTTATAAAATTGCTTGAGCTCGTAAGCTCTGACCGCAATTTTACTTCTCAACGAATGGAAATCATAAATACGGTTTCCGAAGTATTTAACATCGCCAAAGAAGAATATTCTCTGATTGAGGCATTTATCTTCCATATTACAGAAGAGGCGCTCGATATAGAAGACCTCATCTATGCAAGAAAGAAATCTGAAATAAATTTTGAAAAGGCAAGGTCAATTAATGTATCGATCACCGGTGAATTGCTTTTTTTGAAAATAAAAAGCGTGGACATGTATTTTGTCCGTTACCTGGGAGATGAAGAAATTCTATTAAATGGTTTTGCCATAAAACCCGGGCTGACCAATCAATTTTCACATGGCAGTACCATTAAAACTCCAAGTGGAGATGCTCTTTATTACAGCGACCTTATCAGGCATTTTCTTTCTGAAGTCGAGACGGTAAATCTTTCATTCATTGCAAAAGACCTGACGAAAAAATTTCCCAATGGTGCTATTGGGCTTAGAGATATAAATATTTCAGAAGGCCCTGGGAAACTCATAGGAATTATGGGGGCAAGCGGCGCGGGTAAAACCACCTTGCTCAATGTGCTTTCAGGAATTGACAAACCTACATCTGGTAGTTTGAAAATCAATGGAGTGGATTTGTTTTCTAATGAAACAGAAAAAATAAAGGGAGTTATAGGATATATTTCCCAGGATGATCTGCTTATTGAAGAGCTCACCGTTTATGAAAACCTTTATTACAATGCTAAGCTTTGCTTCGCTGATTTAAATGAGGAGGAGTTGGACAAACGGGTTATGGCGACACTTTCAAACCTTGGATTGGATCAGAGGAAAGATTTGAGGGTTGGAAGCGTGCTGGATAAAACCATAAGCGGAGGACAAAGGAAAAGATTAAATATTGCGTTGGAGCTCATCAGGGAGCCTGCTGTAATGTTTGTCGATGAACCTACCTCAGGACTTTCGTCAAGAGACTCTGAAAATGTAATTGACCTGCTCAAGGAACTTTCCCTAAAGGGCAAGCTGATATTTGTGGTAATCCACCAGCCCTCGTCAGATATCTACAAGATGTTCGATAAAATGATGATCATGGATGTTGGTGGTTATCCTGTTTATTATGGTCCGCCTGTAGAAGCTGTTACTTATTTTAAGTCAGCCAGTAACCAGGTAGGGGCAGAAAAAGGTCAATGCCAAACTTGCGGAAACGTAAATCCTGAGCAGATATTTAATATCATCGAAGCCAAAGTGGTCGATGAATATGGAGAGTTTACAAACAAAAGAAAGGTCACTCCCATTCAGTGGAAAACGCTCTACAATGAGAATTTCGAACAAGCAGAGGTTAAAGAAATAGAAAAGCTTCCTCCGAGGTCTTTAAAAATTCCATCCCGGATAAAACAGTCCATAATATTCGCCAAAAGAGATTTGCTTTCCAAGTTGAGCAACAAGCAATACATGTTAATAAATTTGCTCGAAGCTCCGTTGCTGGCGTTTATTTTAGCCTTTTTGATAAGATATAAAAGCGGGCCTGATGGTCAGTCTTATATATTCAGGTTCAATGAAAATATTCCGGTGTACATCATGATGGCGATTATTATTGCATTGTTCATGGGGCTCACTGTAAGTGCTGAAGAGATTATAAAGGACAGAAAAATTCTGAAAAGAGAATCTTTTCTGAATTTGAGTCGGAGCAGTTATTTAATTTCAAAAGTACTCATCCTGTTTGGGCTTTCAGCCATACAAACCATCATTTTCACAATTATTGGGAACCTTATCCTGGAAATTCATGGGATGACCCTCACCTACTGGCTGGTGTTATTTTCCATTTCGTGCACAGCAAACGTGATCGGTTTGAATATCTCTTCTGCTTTCAATTCTGCAGTTACGGTTTATATCCTGATTCCTCTTTTAATTATCCCACAAATGGTGCTCAGTGGGCTTCTTTTCAGTTTTGACAAACTAAACGAAGTCATAAGCACTAAAGGGAAAGTACCAATAATTGCAGATTTAATGGCGTCAAGGTGGGGTTATGAGGGAGTTGCAGTGAGGCATTTCATGGAAAATGAATACGAATCAAAATTTTATGAATTTGAAAAGGCAGAGGTTCAGGCTAATTTTAAATCTTCCTATTGGATAAAAGAACTAAAAAGCCGAATCAACTATGCTGTTGACAACATTAACTCCGATGATCAAGAAAGGCTTCAAAAAGTGAATAGATATTTGGCCCTTGTAAAATCAGAACTCATTGAAGAAAACGGCTCAAATATGGTTCGGGATATTGATCTGAATATCGCCCTGGATCCGGAAAAGTTCAATGTAGAAATTGGCAAAGCAATCATGGGGTATCTCGATGTCCTTTTTAAAAAATACCTCAACCAGTATAATTTGGCTGTTCAAAAAAAGGAAAAGCTCATTTATGGTTTTGAAAACACATTCAAATATGATTTGAGTGAAATGAAAGATAATAGTTATAGTGAAAGTCTTGCAGATTTAGTGAGAAACCTTACAGTAAAAGACCGGGTCATTGAATTTAAAGGAAGGCTTTTACAAATAATAGATCCTGTATTTAACGAACCAAAAAATCCAAAGCATTTGCTGGACTACAGGGCTCACTTCTTTGCACCGAAAAAGTACTTTCTTGGCTATTATTTTGATACATATTGGTTTAATCTGTCGGTAATATGGGGGATGACCTTACTACTCTATTTGGCTCTATATTATGAATGGCTTAGGAAAATAATCGAGTCATTTTCGACTATAGGAAAGAAATTTAATAAGAAGGATTCCAATTAAATTATAGGTGTAAGAAAGATCATGTAATTGCTTGATTTTCAGTTTTATTATACTGTTGAGATTTATATTTTTGTTTTGAATAAATACCATGTCATGAGAAAAATTATTCCTTTATTTTTAGTTCTAATCGTCTTTGCATGCGGCCCGGGGAAAAAATCCGAAGAGCAGGTATTCTTAGACAGTTTAAACAATCTCACTTTGGATGGACCGATGATCTCTGAGGAAGTTATTTCAGAAATTATCCAGCAGGTACCATCTCCATTGGAGATCTCTTATTTATTGAAAGATGCAGGTTCTCAGTATGATTTTAACATATTGAATTCACCCGACAATGTTTCTAATTACAACAGCAACTTCAGCAAAGCATTAAACCTCGGCATCTATGGGACTGACCTTGGATTTGCTAATATTTATGAAGAGAATCAGGATGCTATTCTTTATTTAAATTCTATTAAAGGATTGGCCAATGACTTGAGTATTGGGCAATTTTTTGATTTTGGAACTATTGCAAGGTTAGCTACTAACAGTAAAAACCTTGATTCTTTATTGTTGATTACAACCCAAAATTTCAATAGCATCAACGGTTATCTTCAGGAAAATCAGCGTTCTAACTTGAGTGTGCTGATACTAACCGGAGGATGGCTCGAAGCACTCCATATCACATGCCAGGTAGCAGAGAAAAACCCTGGAAATGAGAAGCTGATAGAAAAAATCGGTGAGCAGAAAATAATACTGGATAACATAAAACTGATGTTGGGTTTTTATACTAAAGATCCATACATCGCTGATCTGCATAAAAATATACTAAACCTCGAAAAGGCCTATGAGCAAATCGAGATTATTTATACATATGCCGAACCAACGATGGAAGAGGTGAATGGAATTTTAGTAAATAAAGATAACAGTACCACCACCATCAACATTACAGATGAAAATGTAAAAACGATCAGGCAGGAGGTAATAAACATCAGGAAAAAGATAATAAGCTAAAAAATATTTTTTTGTATGAGACAGGTAATAATTATCATAGGAATATCCATAATTGCATTTGTATTTACCATCAGCTCAGCAAATGCTCAATGTGCTGCTGATGCCCAGGCTAACGCATGCATCGGTAAGCTCCAAGATGGATTTACGTTTTTAAAGACATTTAAAGTTGATGGTCAGGGTGGAGCAAAGGCTAAAATAGAATACTCCTATGTTTTTAGTAAAGACACTCAGTATTTTCTGAATATTTGCAGTGACGGAGCAGATACTGACGGTATTGTTGTTACAATGTATGATTCCAAAAGACAGATGGTTTCTACAAATTACAATAAGGGGAAATTTTATCCCGGATTAATTTATCCTTGTAATGCCACGGGAATTTACTATGTAACCTTTACCTTCAAGGATTCGCAAAATCATTGCGGAGGCAGCGTCCTTGGTTTTAAGAGATAATAGTATAATTTAGACTTTTCTAAAGGCAGGTTAACCCTGCTTTTTTTATGGATAAAAATGTAATAGAAATAAATTATAAGGCCCCGTATTACAAGGTTGGGTCGGTGACTGATCAAACGATTAATATTTGGATGGTTTTCCACGGTTACGGTCAGCTTGCAAAGCCCTTTTCTCAATATTTCTCTATACTCAGTCAGCCCGATAATTGTCTGATTTTCCCGCAAGGGCTTTCAAAGTTTTATTTAAAAGGTGTAGATAAGGCAATTGGCGCCAATTGGATGACTTCCCATAACCGGAAGTTGGATATCGAGAATTATATCTCCTATCTGAATAAGATATATGAAATGGAAATTGGACCCTACAGGGCTAATATTCATTTAAACATCTTAGGATTTTCACAAGGTGTACATACCGCTTCCAGGTGGATTTATAGTTCAGAAATAAAATATAACAAATTTATACTTTGGGGTGCCAACCTTCCTCATGAGGTAACTAAGGAGACTGTCAACAAGGTATTTTTTGGGGATAATTTTTTCGTAGTAGGAGATAAAGACAGATTTATCAATGCGGAACAACTTCAACGGTTGAGAAACAGGTATAAAGATATTGGCTTTTCTTACGAACTTGTTCTATATAATGGGCAGCATGATATCTATCCGGATATATTGAAAAAGCTGGTTTAGCCACCGGATCGATTTATCAGTGATGCGGAAGCCTGAGCAATAGGAAGTATAAGGGAGTCGGCTATATTTACATGTGGAGGCCTTGTCGCAACAAAATAGATGACATCTGCAATATCCTCGGCCAATAATGGTTTGAATCCATCATAAACTTTTCCCACTTTGCTTCTATCTCCTTTAAACCTGACTTCTGAAAATTCAGTGTCAACAGCTCCGGGATTTACTTCAGAGACTTTTATCCCATGAGCATTAAGATCTATACGCATACCGGCGCTGATTGCATCCACTGCAAATTTTGAAGCGCAATAGACGTTTCCTTTGGCATAAACTTCTTTTCCGGCTATTGAACCAATGTTAATGATATGACCTTTTTTTCGCTCAATCATTCCAGGGACTATGGCTTTCGAAACGTACAACAGACCCTTCACATTGATATCAATCATCGCATCCCAATCATCCATATTTCCCTCATCTATGGTATCAAAACCGTGGGCATTTCCCGCATTATTAATGAGTATATCTATGCTTCTGAATTCGGCAGGCAAAGAAGTTATTTGCTTAAATACCTCATCCCTATCGCGTACATCAAAAACCAATGTCTCAATATTCTGATTTGTGGTAAGTCTTTCCTTTAATTGAATAAGGCGTTCTTTGCGTCTTCCGCAAATGATGAGATTATAATTATTTTGTGCAAAAACTTCAGCGGTGGCAAGTCCGATTCCTGATGTAGCGCCCGTGATCATTACTGTTTTATTCATAATTAGTCAGAAAATTGCAGATACAAGGTTACAACATTCATTTTTAGAGATTCAATTCCATCACTAAACCCGCTTTCGTCCTCCCTCAGTAAATTGAGTAACCCCTTAGAAAACCTGATTTCAGGACTGAATTTGAATAGCGGATAATACATATCTATCCCTAACCCCAGCTCCATATTCAGATTAAAATCTTTTGTGAGCAGCCGGTTATTAGATTGTTCTTTTCTCTTTTTTCCAGAAACCTCAAATCCGGGAGCCACACCTCCAACAAAATATACTCGAAAATTTTTATGCCTTTCAGATTTATACTTGAATAAAATTGGAATTTCCACAAAAGTGGATTCGATAAGCTGCTTGGTTGTTGTTCCATCTGTGTAATTATAATCCACGGGGAATTCATAAAAAGAAACCTTTGGAAGGATGCGAATATTAAACTGTTCTTCAATTCGAAAATCGGTGATAAAACCGAGAGAAAATCCAAAGGCATTGGCAGGCATTATAGAGTGAACACTGTCCATTGCAGGAGTCACGAATTTATCTGAATATTTCAGTTGATAGCTTGAGGTGTGCAAACCAATACTAAATCCATAGTGCAACCACTTCGAGTCAGAAAATGGCAGGTTATATTGAAATGCTTCCTGGCCCATGGAAGACAACGGTATAAAAAAAGCAAGAACTAAGATTCTTCCTATTTTATTCCGGTATATATAGAGCAAATTCCAAATGTTAATGGGATGCATTCCGTATTGTTAAATCCTGTTTTTTTTAATATCTGTATAAATTTTGATCCCTCCGGGAAAGCCTGTACAGACTCCGGCAGGTAGGTATAAGCTGAATTGTCCTTAGAAATTAAATTTCCAATAATTGGCAAAATCGACTTAAAATATAAATTGTATATCTGCTTGAACGGAAAGGAAGTCGGTTTGGAAAACTCTAAAATGACAACTTTGCCATTCTTTTTCAAGACCCGGTACATTCCCGCCAATCCCTTTTCTATATTTTCAAAATTCCTTACTCCAAAAGCAACGATCACAGCATCGAAATTATTATCAGAAAATTGAAGGTTTTCGGAATCTCCTAGCTCTAAAGTGATTTTATGATTGAGATTTTTCTTAACAATTTTTTCTTTTCCGATCTCCAGCATTCCTTCAGAAATGTCAACTCCTGTTACCTTCTCAGGGTTCAATGTCAGTGACTGAATGGCAAAATCTGCTGTTCCGGTTGCAACATCTAAAATCGTTTGTGGCTTTGATGATTTTAAAAGACCTATGGCCTTTTTCCTCCATTTTATATCTATTCCAAGGCTTAATAGATGATTCAGCAAATCATATTTTGAGCTAATGTTATCAAACATTTTAGCTACTTGTTGCTTTTTGCCAAGGTCTTCTTGCTTATAAGGTACTATTTCCTTATTCATATACAATGTGGAATGATGATTGATTTTTAAACAAACCGCAAATATACATAACGCTGTGGCAATAAGAAGAAATACCTCTGGATGAAATTAATTCGAAAATATTACTGCTTGAATCTGAGTACTCTAAACTCAACCCTACGATTAAACTCCCTACCGGATTTTTCATCATCGTTACTTGCCAATGGCCGCTCTTCTCCGTAACCTTCTACGAGGAACCGGCCTTCACTTTGTCCTTTTTTAATCATGTAATTAACAATAGCCTGTGCCCTTCTTTTTGAAAGCCATAGGTTAAATTCCTTCGTGCCTACATTATCTGTATGCCCGGAAATTTCGATGATATATCGTGGATTTTCCTCAAGAACTTTAAGCAGATTATTCAATTCAGGATTTGATGAAGATTTTAATCTCGCAGTACCAAAATCGAAGTAAATATTTCTGATAACAGAACTATAGCCTACCTTGATTCTATCCAGCATAACTTGTTTTGCAATTTTATTGTTTCTTGTTGTCATCGCCGGAACAGAAACAGCTATATTTTTATACATATAACCTGATTTCTGGACAGTAATTTTGTATTGAGATTTTGTTTCATTATTGAATTGAGCCTGATATAGTCCACTGCCAATTCTCTTAACAGGGACTGATTTTCCATTACCAGTACTAACGATAGATATATCCGTTTCAAGTGTTTCCCTGGTCTTCTTGTCAACAGTTTTTAAGACAAGGACTACTGGTTTTGGTTTTTCTTGCACAGGCACAACTACAGGCGCCGGAGGTTTGGTTTGTTCTATTTTCCTCGCCTCTACCTTTTTTGGAGGCGCCTCCATATCAGCAAGCAAGATGTGATAGATATCGGTAAAACCCATGCCATCTGCCTTTGCTGAAGCGTAATAACCGCGTTTTCCATCTCTTGTACTCACAAAATAAATGTCATTATCGGGTGAATTCATCGGATAACCGAGATTTATTGGATCTGACCAGGTTTTAGTTTCCTCATTGTAAATGGTTTTATAAATATCATAGCCACCCATACCTTTATGCCCTTTGCTTGAAAAATAGAGTGTTTTTCCGTCATAGTCGATATAGGCGCCATCTTCATCAAATTCTGTATTGATCACCAATCCAATATTTTTTGCAGCGCCCCATTCTCCCTTTCCATCTTTTTTAGAATAATATATATCAAGATCAGTCTTATCTGTAGTAATAGGCCTGTCACTGGAGAAATAAAGGGTATTCCCGTCCGGGGAAATAGATACCGAATTCTCAGAAAAAGTACTGTTTATATTATCGTTGAGAGGTACGGGTTCAGACCAGGTGCCGTCCGGATTTTTTTCAGAAAGGAAAATATCTCCACCATTTTGACTCTTATACAAATAAAGTTGAGTACCATCAGCACTGATGGCAAGGTTGGAGGAATGATATAAAATATTTACGGGAGGGCCTAAATTTCTTGCTGGCGTCCATTTATCTCCGGATCTTGTAGAATAAAATACATCCTCGTAATATAACATATCATCGAATACGTCTTCGTTTGTATTTCCATCCTGCCGCCTTGTGGTGAATGCCATAAACGACTCATCAGCAGTAACAACAGGGGCAAAATCATCCCACTCAGAATTGATGGAAGGCCCCATATTCTCTATGATATAATCACGTGGAGCGTTTACATATTCAGCCCCATTCTGACATTCATAAATCCTTCTTTGAACCTCTTCCTGGGGGGTAAAATCCTCACCACTTCTTCTGGTGTTTTGGTTTAATTGCTCTGAATAAAGGGTATAATATTCAATGGCTTTTTCAAACTCCAATCCATATTGAAACCCCTGACCAATCAGGTACAGAATATTAAATTTATAACCTGGATCAATTTCATAAACTCTTAATAAATACTTTGTTGCACTTGCCTTTGAGTTTGTTTCAAGGTATGTTCTGCCCGCCATATAATTGGCCTCGACATTTTCAGGATCCATATCAGCAGCCTGCACATACTGCTCGTTGGCAATTAATATTACTCGCAGATTAAAATAGGCTTCGTTTGCAATTTCAACAATTTGCTTCGCTGCCTCTTTATTCTCGTCCTGCCCGAAAGCATTAAAAATGATGGTCGAAAATATTGCTATTAAATAAAACTTACGGGATGTCCGCATATATAAAAATGATAGTGGTTTCTGACTTCAAATAACACAAATTGAGGGTTGAATTTAAAATTCATTTTAAGCAATAACAAATGGTTGTAATATATTTAGTCTATTGCTTTAATGACTTGAGCGCAAATTATTAATAAACAATCTCTTATAAAGTTGATTAGTTAATGTATTTGCTTTTTTAACAAGGATGAATACAAAAAACGTCTTTTTATCAATTCAAAAGTGTAAAAATAAAATGAACTAAATCCTCAATGGATTTATTAAATGATGTAATAATTTCTCCTTTTGACAATAAATTCATCTTTATTTGCATAAATAATTAACATGAAATTTAAGGTGATTAATGAAAATTAAGGAATCCGGGTTTATAAAAAGTAGTTCAGCGATAGAGCAATGTCCTCCTCCCGATAAAGCTGAATTCGCTTTCATTGGTCGATCCAACGTAGGCAAATCCTCCTTAATCAATATGCTGACAGGGAGGAAAAGCCTTGCAAAAATTTCTTCAAAACCAGGTAAAACCCAGCTTATAAATCATTTTGAAATAGATGGGAGTTGGTATTTAGTCGATTTGCCAGGTTATGGGTGGTCTAAAGTGAGTAAGCAGAAAAAAGCAGATTGGGGTATTATGATTGAGGAATATTTACTTAAAAGGGAAAACCTGGTTTGCCTGTTTGTGCTCATCGATTCGCGCCTGGAACCACAAAATATCGATTATGAATTTGTCACATGGCTCGCTGAACAAGGCATTCCTTTTGCGATGGTTTTTACAAAGACAGATAAGCTGTCTAAAAATAAATTCCAATCCATCAAGGCAAAACATCTTAGAAGGTTGAAAAGTGATTGGGAAGAAATGCCATTATTTTTTGAAAGCTCCGCTATAAATCAAACAGGTAAAAAAGAAATATTAAACTTTGCGGGAGAAATAATTTCAGATTATAAAAAATAATCTTTTTTAATATCGCCGTTATTTAGTTTAAATTTGCCAACAAAAATTTGAGCAATGGAATTAAAGGATATAGCAGCAATATCAGGAAAACCAGGTTTATTCAAAGTTATAAAACCAACCCGCACAGGATTGATTTTAGAAAGTTTAGATGGGAAAAAATCAAGACTAGCCACAGGGCCACACCACAGGGTTTCTCTCCTTCATGAAATATCCATTTATACCATGGATTACGACAAGACCATTCCGTTGCAGGAAATATTTGCTAAAATTTATAAAGAATTCGATGATGACCCCGGAGTGGATGGCAAATCTGATCCGGATGAATTGAGATCTTTTATGGAGCACATCGTTCCTGATTATGACAAAGAGCGGGTATATGTTTCCGATATGAAAAAGCTTGTTGGATGGTATGCCATTCTTTATAGAATAGCGCCTGAGTTGTTGCAAGAGAAAAAAGAAGAAACTGAAGATTCTAAAAATGACACCGACCCACAAGTTGAAGATTCCCCGGAAGGAGATGTTGATAATAACGAAGGTTGATTTTTACTGAGTTCTCTTATTTCCAGGAAGCGAATTGGAATCAATTTGTGTATTTCGAATTGAAAGATATTAATTTGAAACTAATATGTATTGTATAGCTATACGATTAAACTTTGACTAAACTAATTAATAGCTAATTTTGCACCTATCAATATTTATCTAAATTTTCCAAAAAATACAATTGAGTAGTTGGCACAGTTTTACTATTAGTGTCTTTCATTTCCATTAAAAATGAAAAGTCTTTTCCATTTTTTCTCAAAACACATAAGCGAGATTATTGAAAGCTCAAAAGGGCCTAATTCTTTTGTGAGGAATGTGGCTTTTAGCCTTAGTGGGAATACAATCGTTTTGGTAATAGGATTTTTTTTAACTCCGATAGTTGCAAAAATTTATGGCCCTAAATCATATGGCGATTTTGCCCTATTCACTGCTATTTGTAGTTTAATAATTCCTTTTTCTACTATGCAACTTCAGGCTGGATACGTTGCTGCGAAAAATAGAGAGGAATTTTATAAACTCATTAGAATATCCATTTTTATTCTATTAAGTATTTCCACTCTAAGTTTGGCAGGTATCCTTTTTTATAAAAACATATCCCATAATCCAAACTATAAACTTTATCTCTTTATACCGGTTTATGTGTTTTCCGCTGGGTTTTTTTCAATTATACGAGGGTGGAATATAAAACTTCAGGAATTTAAAAAATCTGCAAAATCCAAAGTTTTTGCCACCCTTTTAGGGAAGTCAAGTACACTTTCTTTAGGCCTGTTTTATACTCAATCTGCTTTTGGAATGATAATGGGAAGTGTAGTTGCATTTATATCGGAATCTATAGGGTTGATTAGTAAAAAAATGTTGATTGAAGCTAAGTTGATTTTAAAACAAAAGATAAAAATTAATGCTTATAAAATTACTCTTTTCAATTTTAAACAATATCCTACCTATGTTACGCTAAACACGATAATAAATAACCTTAGCAACCAAGTACCTATTTATTTTATTGCCGCTCAGTTCACAAAAGATAATGTGGGATTGTTTTCACTGTCTTTAAGCCTTATACAGATTCCTCTAAATCTCATGGGAACTTCTATCGGAGCTGTATTTTTACCAAAAATTGCCAGCGTTATAAATGAAACAGGAAAAAGGAATAAAACGGTTGTGGATTTATATCAAAAATTATTCTATCCAGGAATTATTTCTTTACTTATACTCGCATTTATTTTACGAATGTTTTTAACTCCTATTCTTGGATCCGAATGGCATGGGGCTAGTTATTTAAGTTCGTTTATGGCAACATCGTTTGCCTTTGGTGTTATTGCAATTCCTCTTTCTGTGGTTTACCGCCTAATTAATTTTGAAAAAGTCAACTTAAGACTTACGATAATTTTTATTATTCTAAAAATATGTGGATTGGCATTAGGAGCTATTGCAAACAGCTTTAATCTGGCAGTGTTTATATACTTCCTTATTTCACTTTTACATAATGGCATCCAGGTTATATTGTTATTTAGAAAACTAAAAATCAATTACGGTTTTGTTGTCAGAGATTTGATTGGAATAATCATTATTTACATGCTTTCTTACTACATTATCAACTAAAAATCAACAAAAGAGGAAATCATTCAATGAAAATTTTACTAAAAGGGTATTATGGATTTGGCAATTTGGGAGATGACCTTTTAATGTTGGTAACCTATAAACTGGTTAAAAAGAAATATCCTGATTCTGAGATCACGATTTTTTCTAATTATACCGAAAATTTAAAAGAATTCAATCGTAAACAAGGATACAACAAATATATCTATAAAATTTTAGGCGTAGAAGTACCACTGATTGACTGGACATTTAAAGGTTATTTTGACTTGGTTGTAAATGGTGGTGGTGGTATTTATTTTGACGATAAAAAGGGGCCTGTTTATTACTTTCTAATTAATTCAGTAGTAAAATGGTTGGGGATAGATAATGTATTTAAAATTGATTCAATGCTCAGGCGAATTACAAGTAAATCTAACCGTATAAAGTTCGGGAAGCATATTGGAATTGGAATTGGAATTGGTCCCTTTCATCCGTCAGCAAAATTGTTCTATCGGAATTTAGCAGAACTGGGTTCCTATAATAAAATAAGTGTTCGAGATCATATCAGCTACAATCTAACTAATCAATTGAAATACAAAAAGAATTTGTATCACAGTACAGATTTATCTTTTTTGTCAGAATTGTGGGTAACTCAACCTTCATTTAACATTGTCAATAAGGAAAATAATATAATTGGCATTATACTAAAGGGTGGAACTTTAGATATTTATAATCATTACAAACAATTAGCAACACAACTAGAAAGGCAAAATATGAAAGTTGAGTTCTTCGCCTTTGATGAAGACTGTGATAACGATTATATTAGCAAAATGCAACCCGAATATGATGTAAATATTTGGAATCCTGATAAGATGGATTTTGAAAATTATTTAAACAGTTTATGGAAATGTTCGATTTGCATTACTGATAGAGCACATGGGGCGATACTTGGGGCAATAGGAAATACTATACCACTGGTAATTCAATCATCTCAGAAGTCAGATCAAATTGTTGAACTTCTCAGATTAGAAAAATTACTTAGCATTATTAACCTTGATAAATTCTATAAATTGGATGATGTCATTCAGGTTGTTAACAACCGAAACAATATTTCGAAAAAATTGAACAAGATAGTTCAGGAAAAGAAAAAAATCCTCCTTGATAATATTAATGAGCTGATATCAATATGAAGATTGTATTTATAGTAGGAACACGGCCTGAATTCATAAAAGTGGCGCCTGTTTATAAGGCTTTCAAAGAAGATACAAGGTGGGAATCTATCTTAGTATCTTCAGGACAGCATTCCTCAATGTTGAGTCAACTGTATGATTTTTTTGAGATTAAACCTGATTATGACCTCAACGTGATGAAGGAAAATCAATCATTGAGTTTATTAACATCCGTTTTAATTGATACAATATACCAACTACTTGATGATTTGAAGCCTGAATATGTACTCGTTCAAGGTGATACAACTACCACATTTGCAGCATCACTTGCGGCTTATTACCATAAAATTTCGGTCCTTCACCTTGAAGCTGGCTTAAGGACAAATAATAATTATGAACCGTTTCCTGAGGAAATTAATAGAAAGATGACTTCAGAAATTGCGGACTACCATTTTTGCCCAACAGATATTGCTAATAAAAATTTGCGAAAGGAAAACATAACCGACAATGTGTTTACTATTGGCAATACAGTAATTGATAGCTTGCTTTGGGTAAAATCAAAGGTACAAGCGGACAAAAAAAAATATGATGAAAAGTTCAATTATTTGAAGTCTCCTTTTAAAAAATTGGTGTTGATAACTGCACATAGAAGAGAAAGTTTTGGTGGTGGCATTCGTAATATATCCATAGCTATTAGAGAATTAGCAAGAGAATATGAAGATTATACGTTTGTTTACCCCGTTCATTTAAATCCGAATGTTAAGGAAATCGTTTATAATGAAATAGATAATATTAACAATGTTTTTTTACTTCCTCCACTAAATTATGATGAGATGGTATATTTAATGATATCATCATATATAATCATGACGGATTCCGGAGGTATTCAGGAAGAGGCCCCAAGTTTAGATATACCTGTAATTGTACTTAGAGAAACCACAGAAAGAGTTGAAGCAATACGGGCGAATACCTGTATGCTTGCCGGATCGAATACTCAACAGATCATAAGTGCATTCAAAAAAATTGCTGATAATATGAATATTTATAATTCTATGGCTCAAGCACCCAACCCGTATGGTGATGGAAAGAGTTCTAAATTACTAAAGAGTATTTTTGATAAAAATATAATTTAAGCTTTGAAGCGACTACTGTTTATTAGCATTTCATGCCCTCCCAAATCTGGACCTGAGAGTTTGCAAACAGGTAAATATTTAAAAGGGTTATCAAAACATTTTCATATTGACTTTATAACTACCAGAGCGATTGATTATGGCTGGAATAAAATTGCTGGAAAAAGAGAAGATTTACTAACTCCTTTTGTGAATTCAATAATGGAGCTGAATGGTTATAATGGAAGAATAGGGTCTAAAATTAAGTCTTGGTTACCTAAACAAATAAAATTTCCTGACGACCACTTTCATTTCCATAAATCATCAAAATACGTTTTAAAACATTTGACAAGACTACCTGATGCTATTTATTCCCGTTCATCGCCTTTGAGTTCAACTCTGCTTGCTTATAAACTGAAGGAAAAAATTAATAGACCGTGGATATTGCATTTGAGTGATCCCTGGGCGAATAACCCATTTCATACTTATGATAGGAAAAAAAATGAATACTGGGAACAGGTTTGCATTTCTAAAGCTGATCTTGTAACGGTAACCAATAAGAATTATCAAAATTTCTTAAGAGAAAAGTATCCTGCTCATCAAAATAAATTTAAAATATCCTACAATGTTTACGAGCAAGTAGATGTAAAACCATTGGATTTTAGTAAAAAATTCACAATGATTTATTTTGGTAATTTTTATGGTGATAGGCATCCGGGCATTCTCCTGAAACCTCTATCAAAAGCATATCATGAATCCCCGGATAGCTTCAATAATTTAAATGTTTTCTTTTATGGAAATATTGATTCAAAATCGCGACAAATAATAGAAAAATATAAATTGCCATTTGTTCTTCATAAGGGATTCTTTGCTCAAAATGACATCCCCTCCATAGTGGAAAATGCTACACTATTAGTGAATTTAGAAGACCGTTTCGCCAGCGAGCCAAGTATCTTATTTTTACCGTCAAAAATCATGGATTATATATCCTATCAAAAACTTATACTTTCTATATCTTCAAGTCTCAGCCCATCATCGCCTATAATAAGTAATAATTATGGACATGTTTTTACACATGATAATATTAATGGAATAGCAAGTTTTATTAAAGGTGCTATAAAAGCATTTTCTGAGAAAAATCATAACTTTTTTAAAGTTCTACCTCCTGACAACCTGTATTCCAGCGAGTTTCAGGTAGAAAAATTAAAGAATAGAATTTTAAAACTACTATAATTATGAATAGGTATTAGATGAAAACTATAGTTATGATTCTACCGGAATTTGGATATGGTGGCGCAGAGAAGTCATTTAGCGCTTTAAGCGTTGAATTATCTAAAATTTACAAAATCAAGATAGTAGTATTCAACTTGCTTCAAGCACCTATTTATCCTATTGGTGGTGAGGTGCTGTCCTTGGAAATATTTTCATCCAACAATTGGATCACAAAATTGATAAGGTTTTATAAAAAAGTCATTCGTCTAAGAAAAATTAAAAAGCAATTTAAACCCCATGTAAGTATCAGCTTTTTGGAGGGCGCTGATTATATCAATATACTATCTTCGCAAAAAGAGAAAACTATCATTAGTATTCGAGGTTCTAAGATGTATGATCAGAATATTTCCGGATTTTCTGGCCATATAAGGAAAAGAATATTGTTACCCTTACTTTATAAAAAGGCAACAAAAATTGTCACCCTTAGTCAAGGAATCAAACAAGAAATACTGACCACAAATAAGAAATCAGTAGAATCAAAGATTACAACAATTTATAATTTCATTGACAGAGATAAAGTTAACAACTTGGCGAAAGAGCCTTTATCAAAAAGTTGGGCTCATTTTTTTGAAGATCACAGAATACTAATATTTTCAGGCCGCTTATCCATTGAAAAGGGATTACATTTATTTCTACCAATCTATTCAGAATTAACAAGACGGTTGGATGATATTAGATTAATAATTGTTGGAGAAGGTGAATACCTGGCATCACTTCAAAATATTTGCGAAAATTTAAAGCTTTCATATGGTTTTTATATTGATCAAAAAGTCTCAGATAGTAATATGAAAGTACTTTTTTTAGGATATCAGCCTAACCCTTTTAAATGGATTAGTTATGCCAGTATATTTGTTTCATCTTCAATACATGAGGGTTTTGGTAATTCAATCCTGGAAGCGCTAATATGTGGTGTACCGGTTATTGCCTCAGATTGTCCTTATGGACCAAGAGAAATACTAACCAATATTCCATATTCTAAACAAATATCTTACCCTTTTACAACAGATGTTGGTATTCTTTTACCATTAATTAGTGTGGATAACAACGTTATGCAGACATGGTTAGACACAATGTATAATACACTAGAAATGCCTTCAAATAAGCAAGTCGATAGTGTTTGTTTAAATATTCTGATTGATAAATTTGACAAGAAGGCTTATATAAAGAATTGGCATAATCTTATTGCAAAATTATATTAAAACATTGAATAAAGTTCTTATCATAGAAAATTCCCCGGCATTCACAGGTGCCTTCAAATCCATCTTTCAGGTTACAAGAGAATTGTCTTCAAAGAATGAGTTTATTTACGTAATCCCTAAAGGTTCAAAAAATAAGAGCCCACTTGAAAAGGCCAGTTTTAAAGTTATAGAATTACATTTCATTGAGATTGCCAAAAGCCTTAGCATTCTTAGGTACTTACCCCAGCTTCTTATTAATACCTTAAAAATCAAAACCCTGATAAAAAAAAATCGAATTGATATTGTCCATATAAATGATCTGTACAACATGATTGGTGTTCTACAAAAAATTATCAATCCGAATATCAAACTTGTGTATCATGTAAGACTATTGTCAAACTCATATGCAAGAAAAATATACCCGGTATGGAAAATGTTAATTGAGAGATATGCCGATGAGATAATTTGTGTTTCAAAATCAGTTGCAAGTAATTTCAGTAAAGAAAAAACTACCATAATTTATGACACAATTTCTCATGTGGATGTCAAACAAAATAAAGAGAGAGGCTCAAAAAATGATGTAATAACCATTCTTTACTTAGCCAATTATATTCCTGGAAAAGGACATAAACAAGCTATTGAAGCATATCATAAAGCTTTACCAAATATTGGCAACACCCAATTGATTTTCTTCGGCGGAACACTTAACAAAGCTAAAAATCAAAGATTCAAGCAATCATTAATTCAACTTACTCATGATTTGGATTTAAGTGATAATATTGTGTTTAATGATTTTGCTAAAGATCCAGAAGACGAAATAATAAAATCAGACTTAATGCTTAATTTTTCAGAATCTGAATCTTTCTCAATGACAACTTTAGAAGCCTTGCTTTATGGAACTCCAATTATTGCTACTAACTGTGGAGGTCCTTCCGAGATTATAGAAAATGGAAAATCAGGAATTCTTGTCCCTGTTAATGATATTGATGCCATGGCCACAGCCATCGTAAAACTAGTTAATAACCCGGAATTAAGAAATTCTATAATAATTGAAGGAACAAAAAGAGTAAATTCTAAGTTTAATTTTGATGGACAAATTAAGTATCTGCAAGGCATTTATACAGGGTTACTAAGTGAGAATTAAAAGCATTAATAGCTATTAATTCAGATGTTAAAGAGGACTTTATTTTTTTGTAGTATAATTACTTTTTTTATTGCTAAGCTTAGTTTCGGCCAATGTCCGACCAGCTATTTTAGCTTACCAGCATCTGCATGCATCAATGAGCAGATTTTTCCAGAGAATAGTTCAACAGGTGCAATTTCATACGTTTGGGACTTTTGCAGTGGTGACTTTGAGTTAACTCCTACGATAGAAAGTATAGGTTCCAGTAAATTTATTGGTAGGGGCCGCTCTTTTAGAATTGTTGAAACTGACGAGGGTAATTGGATAGGGTTTTCGATAGATCAGGCAGGGAATCGCTTAGTAAGATTTGAGTTTGGCTCAAGCCCGCAGAATAAACCATCTATCACGAATCTTGGCAATCCATCTTCAGCGCTTTCTGGGGCTTTCGATTTTAATATTGTGCAGGCATCTGGTCAATGGTATATATTGGTAGTCAATTCTTTAACAAATGAATTCATCAGAATTTCTTTTGGCTATGATTTGCTGAATATTTCACCGGCTGTTGATAATTTGGGAAGTTTTGGAGAACTAAATAAGCCAAATAGCCTGACAACAGTTATTGAGGCAGACAATGTTTTTACTTTTATCTCTAATGGTGGTAATGGCAGCATCACAAGATTAGAATTTGGCAATTCAATAGAAAATTCACCCGCCGCCACTTCATTTATTGTTACCGGCATTAAAAATCCTAGAGGAATTGATATCATCAAAGATTGTGATCGTTGGGTTGGGTTGGTCACATCCTATTCAAATAACAAATTATTCTATCTCGATTTTCAGGATGGACTATCGCAAAAACCTATTACTGATATTATATCATTCTTCGCCTCATTTAACTTCCCGGCAGGCCTTTCTATTATTCACGAAGGTGGTCAATATTATAGTTTGATTCAATCGGCGCTTGGTGATTTGTATAAACTCTCCTTTGGAGCAAGTATTTCTGATTTTACAGGGAATGGACAAAATTTAGGAAATTTTGGATTGAAAGCTAATTTTGCGAATGAATGGATAAATAGCGGTTCTGACTGGTATGGTTTTTCAATTGAATTAAGTAATCCTTCAACACCTGGAGCAGGTAACCTTATTCGATTTACCTTCCCCACAATTTGTTATAATACCAAGGTTACTTCAAATTTGAAAAATCCTGAATCTAAATACACTTCCAGCGGCACTTATCAAATATCTTTAGAATCAAGTGATGTTAACGGAAATGTAAATACTTTCAATAAATCCATCACAATCTCTTCTTCCGAGGCTCCTCAAATTGATGCTCAAATTACCGGTAACTGCATATCTAGTCCCATAAATTTTTCCGGCCAGGAACTATCAGGAACAATTAATAGCTGGAAATGGGATTTTGGAGATGGTTCCGGTACCTCAATTTTACAAAGCGACAGTTATGCTTATTCCAAGTCTGGCACTTACCCAGTTAAGCTAAATGTGAAAGATGCCAATGGGTGCAGCAATGTTATTATGGATACGGTCCGGATATATGAAGAACCCATCTCCAATTTTTCCTATCCCGGAAATTTATGCACAAATAATCCTGTATTGTTTACCAATACCAGCACTGGCGAAACGGGTCCCGTAGTTACTTGGGTATGGGATTTTAATGGAGAAGGGAGCTCAACAGATAAAGAATCAATCTTTTCGTTTGCGGAAGGTGGTGATAAAAATATAACACTGTCAACTTCGATTCCTGGTTGCTCCTCCGAAATATCTAAAATCATCAACATCATCCCTGGACCAATAACAAATTTCATTTTCAATGGCAATTGCGAATATGACCAGTTTGAATTTACAAATAACACAACAGGAGACGATATCACCGGATACCAATGGAATTTTGGAGATGGTTATTTTTCTTCTAAATCTTCACCCAGGCATAGATTTGAAGCATGTGGCAATTATGTAGTTGGCCTTACAGCATCTAATGCATTGGGTTGCAGCACAAAGCTTAAAAAAGTAGTTCCCGTTCGATACATTCCAGAATTGAACTTTACGAATGATCTGGCCTGTTCTGAAAATACGGTTACTTTTTTTGATCAATCTTCAGTTCAGGGTGCCAATATCGTAGAACGAAATTGGATATTGAAAAACAATAGTCTTGGATACGAACAATATTCCCAAGGGCTGTCGCCTTCATTTTTATTGGAAGGTGCCGGTGAATATGAAGTAACCCAGATTGATTTTAGTAACTATGGTTGTATGGATACATTGGTTAGAAACATTAATGTCTATAAATCCCCTGTAGCTGATTTTATAATTGAGAACACTTGTCTTGGAGATTCAACTCTTTTATCTCCCGCTGTTCAACTACCGGAAGGAACAACTTTGACAAGTGTGGATTGGTTAATTGATGGAGGAATATATTCCGAGGATGTGGTAAAACATAAATTTAAAGACCCAGGAAATTTCGATATCGAACTTTACATACGCGCAAGCAATTTGTGCTCCGGAAACATTTCCAAAATACTCGCCATAAACCCACTGCCTGAAGTTGATTTTTTAATGTCTTCCTTTTGCAAGGATCAATTAGTTGATTTGAAATCAACCACAACCTCCAGCTTTGATCCTGTAAAATCTTATACATGGTCCATAGATGATCATCCTGTTTCGTGGCAGGATCAATTCCAATATGAGTTTAAGAAAGCGGATCGATATAATGTGACCTTGGGTGTCATCACCAAAAATAATTGCCCGGCATCCAAGGACAAAACCATAGAAATAAATCCATCTCCCAGGTCTGAGTTTGATGCTTTTCCATCGTATGGGGCAAGTCCATTGAAAGTCAGTTTTATCGATAGATCAAAAGGAGCACAAACCGTTCAATATTTATTCAGTAAATACAATAAAGATGGGACCAATGAAGCGAACCCAATATATATCTATAACAACATTGGTAAAGACCTTTCTACTCAAATTGTTGAAAATGAATTTGGATGTACTGATACATCATCGCTGGAGATTGATGTGGTAATTCCCGTTTATAACATTTCTATTTCAGAAGTAAAGGTTGATGTAATCGATGGTCAGCTAAAATTTATTATTGGAATTCAAAATAATGGTACTATAATTTTAAATAATCCTCATGTAAAGATTGACCTTGGACATGAAATTTCGGTCAATCATACAATCAAAACCTCACTATTGCCAGGGGCATCAAATGAATATGAAATTAATTTTGAGGTCTTAAAGAGATCAAACCAGTCCATTGACTACATATGCTTTTCTTTTTCAGGAAAATTAGGGGCATTTCTGGATGTTGAACCATTTGACAATGAACAGTGCATTAATATTGATCGCTCTTTCAATGTTCTGGAACCATTCCCAAATCCTTCTTCCACCCATGTGGATGTTCCGGTTATTTTGCCTTCTTCAGGTAATTTGGATCTTCAAATGACCAGTGAAAATGGGAGTATTGTTTATCATAAGAGATTTCAGAATCTTAGTCCCGGTTTGAATGTTATTAGCATTGACCTTACGCCATACCGCAGCGGGTTTTATTTATTGACCGTTCGCCATACTGATTTTGAAACTACCACCAAGCTTGTAATCCAATAGAAAGCTTTCAATATCCATGTTTGCAGCAATATGCATGAATATTGCATTAAACAGTTGCTGTTTTAGCTAAATAATTGGATTTAAGGTTTTATTTTCAAATTGTTTTCTTCATCCTTTTTTAACCGAACTCACAGTGCCAAATAAACCGTAGAATATTATTATCAATATTAAAATCCTATTTAATTTTTATAAAAAACTAAGTAGCTTAGCAGCATGATATTTCACCGATATTGTGAGTTGCTACTAAATTCAATTAAACCCTGATTTACCTATTAAATATTTAATTATTCCATGGATTTCAAAGATCGTTTTTTACAAATTGACGAAAAGAAGAGGCAGGCTTACTTGTTTGGTATTCTTTCAAACGATAACAATCTACGCAATGATTTCCTTGGAATATTCAGCGATGAATTTGTCGATGAACCACCAATAACTAATGGATCAGAAGATCCTGTGGACATGGCCCTGAGAGACATCCGGGAAATTGCAGAGGGACTATCTTCAGAATTTAATGATCTCTTAATTTTAGATATTTACCATGAAAAACCTTCCAGGACAGCGCAAAGGGAAGAGTTTAGAAACACAGGAATTATAAGCGAAAATGATAAAGTAATTTTTAATTAAACAGTTATGGCAAAACAAATCACTCCAAGAAGCACTAAAAACGAAATCCTCGGTGCATATAATCAACTACTTCATGAAGTGCAGGATAAGAAGACAGAAGAACCAAAAATAATTCAAAAGGAGAAAAAGGAGCAGGAAACCATTAAAAAAGCATCCACAAATAATTATGAACAGATTGTAAATGGTATTTCCGGTCTGAAGCTGAATATCTCCAAAGAGCTGGACAAGCTCAATGAGCAGCTTGTTGGCGAATATGAAAAATTGTCTGACATCCAAAAAGCTATTGAATTAGAAAAACGAAACCTTGATGAGTTGTACCAGGTTACAGCCAGCGCTGATTCTCTGGCTGCGATGTTATTGGCGCAAAAGGTAAAAAAGGAAGAGTTCGAAATTGAAATAACGACCAGGCAAGCTGATTTTGAAGGCAAGATTGCAAAAGAAAAAGAAGCTTTCGAAACAGAGATGGCAGAAAAACGTGCTCAATGGAAAAAAGAAAAAGAAGAGCAGGATGTCGCAGCAAAAGAACATGTAAATAAATTGAAAACATTGCGCGAAAGGGAGGAAGAAGAATATAGGTATAATATTAAGCTGAGCAGAAAGAAGGACGAAGATGCATATGTTGAAAAAATGGAAAAGCAGATGCGGGAATTAACGGACAAAAAGGCAGCTTTCGAAAAAGAAATTGCTGAAAGAGAGCAGAAGGTAGGTGAAGCCGAATCTGAACTCAAAGAGCTTAGAACAAAAGCAGCCAGCTTCCCAAAAGAATTGGAGAAAGCCGTAAAAGATGCAGAAACTGCATTGGAAGAAAAGATTTCTATGCAATACAATTTTGAAAAAGAATTGAATACAAAGCAAACTGATGGGGAACTGGCATTGAAAGATCAGTCTATTGCATCACTAAAAGAAAAAATCAAAGAACAGGAGCTATTTATTAAAGAGCTTGCCAGGAAAGCCAACGATGCTGAAAGCAACGTGAAAGATATCGCAGTGAAAGCCATCGAAAGCTCATCGAAAGTACAAGTTGTGGAAAGGCAGGTTGATAAAACTGCCGCTAAAGATTAGGTTAAGGGTAATAACAAAAACATAAGTGGCCAGAAGAAGATTAATTTCCAAATCCTGACCTCGGATTTCGGACTAATTTGAAATTCCACCGAAATGATTGTAGAACCTTTAAAACTATATTTAAGATCATTTAATATAATAATTAGAATTGCTAACTTGGAACAAAATAATATTTTGTATCAGAGATGAGTCACACACATAAAATCGATGGAATTGACAAGAAAATTTTGGAAATTTTACAGTCAAGAGCAAAAATTACAAATGCAAAACTTTCTGAGGAAATAGGCCTTTCTCCAGCCCCTACTCTCGAGAGAGTGAAGAAGCTGGAGCAGATGGGCATCATCTCCAGCTATCATGCGAAGCTAAATATAGAAAAAGTTGGCCTGGGAGTAACAACTTTTGTACTCGCAACACTTAACGCCCATAACCGGGCAAACATAGAAAGCTTTATTCAGGAGATTAATAAAATTCCGGAAGTTATAGAGTGCCACCACATCACTGGTGCAGGAGATTTTATACTAAAGGTAATTGCAAAGGATATTGCCACATACCAGAAATTGATGCTGGAAAAAATCAGCGATATAAAGCAGGTGGATAATATGCAATCCATGGTAGTCCTTTCAACATTTAAGGACAGCAAAGTAATTCCGATAAATAAATAATATTTTCTGATGACCTCCACTGAAACCAGGATACTAAATAAACAACAGATAAAGCAAAAGATCAGCCGGATTGCTTATGAGATTTATGAGAATAACTACCTTGAAAAAAAGCTGTACGTTGCAGGAATACCGAGCGGATATAAGTTGGCGGGGCTGCTTGTTAAGGAATTAAAAAAAATCAGCCCTTTTGAAATAAAACTGTTGAAAATTGAGCTTGATAAAGACAAACCTTCCGCAGAAAATATTTCTGTGGATTGCGATCCTGAAGAATTGCATGGTAATGTTTTGATTTTAGTAGATGATGTACTCCATACCGGAAAAACCTTCCTTCATAGCTTAAGGCCGTTTTTGGATGTTGATGTAAAAAAGATTGAAACTGTAGTACTCGTTAACAGAAGCCATAAACTCTTCCCTATTTCCTCTGATTATACGGGGTATGAATTATCGACCACGCTAAAAGATCATATAGAAGTGGTACTGGATGCTGGTGAATTTGGAGTTTATTTATATTAGAATAGCTGATCAACTAAAAGGACAAAACACACTAAAACGAAAAAGTTTAAATCCTTCCGGAGAACCACAATTAACGCTAACCAATGCTGATAATCTATCAACATCCAGCACATATCCATGTAGTGAAAGATCCGACAAGTGTGGAATTGCTATTTTAGTTTTCTAATTTGCGATCTAAAGATAATATTCATGTCCACCAGATTTTCCGATATTCGCAGGGTCACCACCCATCAGCTTCAGGCAATGAAAAATGCAGGAGAGAAAATTTCCATGCTTACTGCCTATGATTATTCAATGGCTAAAATCATTGATGCCGCCGGAATTGACATCATTCTCGTTGGAGATTCTGCCTCAAATGTGATGGCAGGGAATGAAACAACCCTGCCGATCACCCTGGACCATATGATCTATCATGCAACTTCAGTTGTAAATGCAGTGGAAAGGGCGTTGATCGTAGTTGACATACCATTTGGATCTTACCAGGGAAATTCCCAGGAAGCCCTTAGATCTTCGATAAGAATAATGAAAGAATCCGGGGCACATTCAGTAAAAATGGAAGGAGGAATAGAAATAAGGGAATCCATCGACCGGGTTTTGAGTGCCGGCGTTCCCGTAATGGGACATCTAGGGCTTACCCCTCAATCTATTTATAAATTTGGAACTTATACCGTAAGAGCAAAAGATGAGGTAGAAGCAAATAAACTTTTAGATGATGCCATGGCGCTTGAAGAAAGCGGTTGTTTTGCGTTGGTTATAGAGAAGGTTCCCGCTGCGCTCACCAAAAAAGTTTCTGAGCAATTAAATATCCCAATAATAGGAATTGGTGCAGGGTCTTATGCAGATGGGCAGGTGCTCGTAATGCACGATATGCTGGGCATAAATAAAGAATTTAACCCCCGGTTTTTAAGAAGGTATGCAGATCTTCATTCCATCATTACCGGTGCTGTGGAAGAGTACATTTCCGATATTAAATCAGAAAGTTTTCCCAATAAAAAAGAAAGCTATTAGCGATCATTTAGCTTTGAAAAAAGTCTTGTTCATAGTCCCGTACCCAATAGGAGAAGCACCTTCACAAAGGTTCAGATTTGAACAATACTTTTCTATTCTAAAAGAAAATCAAATAAGTTTCGACATTCAGTCTTTCTGGTCGAAGGAGGCGTGGCAGATACTTTACAAGGAAAATCATAGTGTTAAAAAGGCTATGGCTTTCGCAAGTGGTTTTGTAAAACGCTTTCTATTATTATTCAATATTCACAAATATAATTTGATATTTATACATAGGGAAGCATTACCGGTTGGCCCTCCAATTATAGAGTATTTGATTTCAAGAGTGTTTAAAAAACAAATCATCTATGATTTTGATGATGCTATATGGATGCCAAATACCTCCGGGCAAAACAGCATTGTTAGATGGTTGAAATTCCATGGTAAAGTAAATAGTATTTGCAAATGGAGCTGGAAAGTGAGTTGTGGGAATAGTTTTCTTGCGGAATTCGCCGGTAAGTATAACAATCAGGTTATTATTAACCCAACCACAATTGAAACTTCTTATCACAAATCAAATATTGAAAAGTCAGAAAATCAGAAAATAGTCATCGGATGGACCGGAACGCATTCTACAAACAAATATTTTGAATCATTCAGGCCTGTTTTAAAAGAGCTGGCAAGATACTCTAACGTGGAAATATTGGCCATTTCTGACCAAAAACCAAACATCGATATTGATGACTTTACTTACTTAAAATGGTCTAAGGAAGATGAAATTCAGCAACTGGATCGCATTGATATTGGAATTATGCCATTAGAGAATACAACTTGGGAAAAAGGTAAATGTGGTTTTAAGGCATTGCAATATATGGCTTTGGAAATTCCGGCAGTTGTATCGAATGTCGGGGCAAATCCAGATATCATTGATCATGGAATAAATGGATTCCTTTGCGAAAATAACGATGAATTTAAAAAGCATATTATCGATTTAATTTCATCTAAGTCATTAAGAATGAAAATAGGTGAAAATGCTCGTAAAAAGGTGGTGAAAAAATATTCGGTTCAGTCCAATACTGTGGTTTTTCTTTCTCTGTTTGAGTAATCTAACAGTATAAAAAGTCCGGCAACAAAGAATGGAAATAATGGGATTTTATACCTTGCCAATGTCCCGAAATTATATGTCGATACACCAACAGCAAACGCAAAAACTATTGAAAATAAAAAACAAAATATCAATATTGACTTGGTTGAAGATAGTCGCATTGATTTAATTAAACCAACCCGAAAAACCACATAAACGGTAAATAAAAGAAGAATAAACGATTCTATGGCTGAAAGTAGCATCACAACGTTATGGATCTCCCAAAAATATGGCCTGTACAAACTCACCCAAACTGCCAGCGGAAACTTTTTGAGCATGCCGGTAGGGCTATAGTCAAAGTCACCAAGGGTATAGGCAGATCCTTGATCCCGAATGCTCACATAATGAATCCATTCTGCAGTTGTTTTAGCTGTATTAGACATGCTTTCAATATTGTATCTCGGATCCTCCTCACCAACTTTCACGACCGAATAATAGCCAATAACCCCAGCGATCCCCAAAACCAATGGTGCTACTAAAAATCTAATAATGACATTTTTTATTTTGCTTATTCTCCCGGAGAAAATCCACAATATCGCAGCTGGTATGTAGCACAGGAGTATATATATTTTTACCGTATATAGTGTATAAAATGAAAATAACAATATTATCACTGATATCACCAAATGCTTTTTATCAAAAAATAAATTGTATATGGCATATGTCGCCCAGCCCAATGCCCCGATTGTTATCGTGTCCTTAAGTATTCCCGAACCCCAAAAAAACACGGATGGTATAAAAAAAATGGCTACCGCAATACCAAAATGCTGTCTGGGGTACATTTTGTAGAAAGCGTGATACATCGCCCATAAACCGCTAAAGCTGATTACTGCAAATAATACCGCTGTGGCAGAATATGTATGGAATGTGATTAGATCAAGAATTCCAGCCATCCTGACCACAAAATAAGAAGACAAATCTCCATATGTAAAGATCTTTGAAGCATACTGAAATGTCTCTGGTGAATATTCTGATCCTGCAAAAACTAGCTGTATTCCATGAAGAGGGTTATTCATGAATGCTTCCCAAATATGCCTGCTACCGTGTGTAAAATAGGTGAAGGTATCACCACCATTGTAATAGAACTGATAAATGAAGCCAACTGAAATTGCGCCGATTATTTTTAAGGTAAGGCCCGGCAAAAAATATCTCCTGTTTTGCTCATCAGTCACTGATCGTCTGACGAAATAGGCAAAAACAAAAACAATTATTATTAAAACCGGTGTGATGAATAAATCTTTAATCTCCATGCTTTTTCAGAGATTTCAGATAAGCTTTAGCCTTCTTATTGGCATCATCTTTTCTGCTGGAGTTTTTTCTGATGGTTCTGAGACATTTTTTAGCTTCATCTTTTTTGCCTCTTTTATCATAAATATGTGCCATTCCCAAAAGTGCATATAAATAATACCCGGATTCCAGGGCCTTAATTTCTTCTGCAAACTCAACTGTACGTTGGTAATAGTAAAAAGCCTTGTCCTGATCCAGATTAGACTCCCAAATCTTTGCGAGGTAAAAACAAGCATATCTTCCACTATTTTGTTCGTAGCCGGTATAACTACTATCTATCTTCATCAACAAATCTTCTGCAACACTTTTTGCTTTTGCAAATCTCCCGGTATGAAATAGTAATCTTGTATAATATCTATGAAAAAAAGCATTATCAGGATAAGTTTTGTGAAGGTATTCCGATTCATACAAAGCACCCTGAGCATCATTTTCTTCAATAAATAATATCCTCATCAACCAATACTGAGCTTCGGTTCTTGTATAAAATGCGTTACGAGCCACCTCTCTTAGCTGATCAAGCCCCAACTCTTTATCACCTTTGTCAAACATGATTAGAAAAGGCCTTAGCTGTGGATAATTGTCGGGAATCCACACAGAAAAATAGTTATAAAGACCATCGCCAAACAACAATTCCGGGCTCAATTCATCTTTGCTTCGGCAATCATCCAGGTAGTTGAGCGCTTTATTGGCATGCCCTGCCGCCTTGATCCATCTACGCCTGTCAGAATATAATCTTGCCTTGAATCCGTAAGATGCAGCGAGGAAAAATGCCCCCTCAACCTTCAAACTATCTACCAAATAGAGCTTTTTGGCTTTCATTATGGAGGTATCCATATAAGCCAGAAATTGTTCGTCATGAGTCTCGATATTCATGTTTGGCATAATTTGCCACCATTCATTCAACCCCAATAAAAAATATGGGAGCGGGTGCTCCTTATAGTCTTGTTTCAACCAATTAAACTGCCTTCTCGCTTTCCGAAATTTAAAATTGTACATATCATTTAAAGCCCGGGTAGCTTCTATCTGCACAATCATATCGGCAATAAGGAGGGAATCTTTTGCGTCAGTTGCGTAACTCTGGTTTATATCATTAAAAATGAACAATGCGGCAAAAGGAAATACAATAAGCCACTTGCTTTTTAAATTCATGCCAATAAATATATGTTAATTTTCAATTAGCCACAAAAACAAAAAATGTCTGTTAATTTCGTGATCGTAAGGATGATTGTGTATTTCAAGTCTTATGTTAAATATTAAAACGCATTATAAATTTTAAAATTTGAATTTAAATTAAAATGTTTAAAAAAGAATACCCTTTTGTAATTGTTATTAAAGATCTTCTTGAAATCAAGAGAATTCCGTTTTTTCTCCTCCTTTGCCTGATTACCTTTCTTATACTTTTTATAAAAAAAACATTTATTGAATATGAGATCACCGCCTTTCAAATATTGGACGAGCGGGGCCAGTTGGGGTTGTTCAAAACCATTTCAGCATTGCAATATCTTTCTATTCCTGTAATATATCTTTTGAAATTTTCATTTATAGCGTTTTTCATATGGGTGGGCTGTTTTGGATTCGGTTATAAAGTGACCTACTCAAATTGCTGGCATATTGCAATGGTTTCCGAAATAATTTTTATAATCCCTGAATTGATAAAGGTGATTTGGTTTATGGTTTTCGAAACAGATCCTAATTTTGCAGAGGTTAGGGCATTTTTTCCATTATCTCTCATGAATTTTTTCAACTTTGAAATGGTCGGAAATCAATGGCATTACCCACTTAAGTCCTTAAATATATTTGAAGTGATCTATTGGTTTTTACTCGTTGCAGGTATATATATCAAATCTCAAAAAGAATACAGGCAATCATTGATCATCGGATTATTTGGTTATATCATTCCATTTATTTTTTGGCTCGGATATTATACGATTGTTTATAAATAAAAAAACACAGAAAAACGCTTATCCGTATTTAATTACATTTTGCATTTTAAGTACCTTCAAGTCTAATAAATTTGCTAATTTCGCGGGTTAAATAGGAAATAATGCAGAATTATAAAAAAATCAATAATATTTCGGGTTGGGCAATTTTCGCCATCTCAACTTTAGTTTTCTGGCTAACAGTTGAGCCGACAGCCAGCTATTGGGATTGTGGTGAATTTATCGCAGTTTCATATAAATTGGAAGTCCCTCATCCTCCCGGAGCTCCCTTGTTTTTATTGATTGGCAGATTATTTTCCTTCTTTGCCATGGGCGATGTGGAGATGGTAGCCTATTGGATCAACATCATAAGCGTTTTGGCCAGTGGATTTACGATACTATTCCTATTTTGGTCGCTTACCCTCCTCGGCCGAAAAATATTTAATATCGAAAAAGGAAAAGAAACATTGGGACAGATTGTGCTATTGATGGGTGGTGCTGCAATAGGGGCACTCTCTTACACTTTTTCAGATTCCTTTTGGTTTTCTGCCGAAGAAGCAGAAGTATATGCCATGTCATCCTTCTTCACTGCGTTTGTTTTTTGGGCAATTTTGAAATGGGAGGTTATCGAAAATGAGAGTATGGCAAATAAGTGGATTATTCTCATCAGTTACATGATGGGTCTTTCTATCGGTGTTCACTTACTTAACCTTGTAACATTCCCGGCATTGGGCCTTATTTATTACTTTAAAAAGTACAAACCGTCAAGAAACGGGATCATTGCCACATTTATTGTCACTGGATTTTTGGTGATATTGGTCAATAACATCATCATTCCAGGGTTCCCATCAATTGCTGGAACACTTGAAGTATTTTTTGTGAATTCTATAGGATTGCCATTTGGGTCCGGGATTATTCTTTTCGGAGTATTGCTTATCGGAGCATTGGCTTATGGAGTTTATTACTCAAATGTCAAAGAAAAAGTTGTTTTAAATACTGCACTTCTTAGTCTCGTTTTTGTTCTTATCGGTTATTCATCATATACCTCATTGGTTATTCGATCAAAATACAATCCGCCAATAGATGAGAATAACCCTGAAAACATTATGTCGTTTGTTTCTTATTTAAAAAGAGAACAATACGGATCAAGGCCATTGCTTCACGGACAGTATTTTGACGCTCAGGTTAAAGATCAAAAACAAGGAGCACCGGTCTATATAAAGGGAGAAAAAGAATATGAAATCTCTGACAGGAAAATCAACTATATCTACGACCCAAAGAGAACTACCATCTTACCGAGGGCTTATAGTTCAGACCCAAAACATGTTGCGCTGTACAGGGAGTACATGGGCTTGAAAGAAAATGAAAACCCGAATTTTATAAACAATTTGAGTTTTATGTTTACGTATCAGATTGGGCATATGTACATGAGATATTTCCTTTGGAATTTTGCCGGAAGAGCAAGTGATATTCAACATGCTGAATGGCTGGCCCCCTGGGAAATATTGAAGGATGTTCCCGATGAATATGCAAATAATAAAGCCCGAAACAACTTTTTCATGCTTCCGCTATTGTTGGGAATCATAGGGATGTTTTTTCAATACAAGAAAAAACCAAATGATTTTTTTGTGCTCATTTTACTATTTTTCCTCACAGGCATAGCACTCGTACTCTACCTGAATTCCCCACCCGTTGAGCCGAGAGAAAGAGATTATATATATGCGGGATCATTCTATGTTTTTGCCATGTGGATAGGTATTGGCGCCATGGCTTTTGGAAAATGGTTGTCGGAAAAAATGGGTGACAATGTGAAAGGTGCTGCCATAGCTGCAGCGGTTTGTTTGATTGTTCCCGGAATTATGGCCATTGAAGGCTGGGATGACCACGACAGGTCAGGAAGATATTTCTCAGTGGATTCTGCGCGGAATTTTCTTGCCTCCTGTGAGCCGAATGCCATTCTTTTTACAGGTGGTGATAACGATACTTTCCCGCTTTGGTACATACAGGAGGTAGAGGGTTATCGTACGGACGTGAGGGTTATTGTATTAAGCTATTTCAATACAGATTGGTATATCGATCAGATGACCAGGCCCGCTTATGAGTCTCAACCTCTTCCTTTTACTTTAACTTCTAAGCATTACCAGCAGGGCGGACCAAACGATTATTTACCATATTATGAAAATCCAAGCATCAAGGGCGCGGCAATAAATGTGAAGCAGTATTTAAAATTGATTCGAGAAGAACACCCTGCATTGCAGGTGCCCACCAAGTTTGGTAAATATAATTCCATACCTTCCAAATCGCTATTTTTGAATATAGATACTGCCGATATAAAGAGCAGAAAGATTGTGCCGGAGGATAAGCTACATTACCTCACGGACAGGATGGTTTTCAATCTGAAAAAGGGTGGATTAGAGAAAAACACTTTGATGATTTTGGATTTAATTTCCAATAACAATTGGGAAAGGCCTATTTATTTTAATAATACCTCTCTCCAGGGTGTAAGTATCAATTTGAACGATTATGTAGTTCAGGAAGGAAATGCTTACCGACTGTTACCGGTTAAAAATCCAAATCCAAGAAGTGAATTTGTGAATACAGATGTCATGTATGAAAATGTAATGAATAAATTCAGATATCGGGGATTGAATGATCCTAAAGTTTACAATTCTATTGACCATAGAAATTTTGCTCTCAACCACAGATCTACATTCAATAGCCTTGCAAATTCGCTCATTCGCGAAGGTAAAATGGAAAAGGCAAAAGAGGTGATTTATAAATCTCTGGATGCAATTCCAAATATTACAATCCCATACGATTATACTTCCTCTCAGACGGTGAAACTCCTTTATCGAATTGGCGAAAAAGAAAAAGCTAAAGAAATTGCAGTATTACTCGGTGAACGGGCAAATGACGCATTAAATTATTTTAGCAGGTACAATATCTCAATTGGCAATGAATCTCAAAAGAATTTGTTGATCCTGAACGATCTGGTTAACACTATGAAAGCAGAAAATGAGAATGAACTGGCGCAGAAATTCGAGGGATATTTTATGGTCCATTATTCTAATGCAAATTCATAAAAAAATTGGATGATTTTCGCTTTTTTACTTTTTATCTGAATTGAATGTTTCAATAGAGATATACTCATAAGAATCTCAAATTACCTGTCCGAACCTTTGTTGGTGTTGTCACCATAGTCGTTAACCTTAGGGCTTTAATATTTCATTAACTAACTGATAATGTGTCTTTTTACGCCAAGGAGCCTGACAGGCTGTATTGTCAATTTGGGGTAGAAAATCTTTTTTAAGCCAAGAAGAAAGTGTAAATTGTGTTAAAACAACGAGTCTTAGGGTTTGAGATAAATTAAGACATGTTTTGAAAAATGTCAAAACACTCACCCCTATTTCAGGTGATTCCAATTGGACATGTC
>JAJRQT010000231.1 GCA_024280115.1 Bacteroidota bacterium
AATCCTTGCTCCTGAAAAAGTCGTTCCTGGCCAGGAAGTGACAGTCACCACAGTTTTGACAAATAATAAACCCGGACATGATTTCCCAACAGGGCCGATAGACATCATCCAGGCATGGGTAGAGATTATTATTACCGACCAGAATGGGAATGAAGTTTATGCTTCCGGAAGGGTAGATGAAAACCATTTTATCGAGCCAGGTTCTTTTGTGTTCAAGGTAGAGCCGGTAGATCAATACGGCAACCTGATCGACAAGCATAACCTTTGGGAAATGGTGGGCGTCAGGTTCAACAGGTCGATGTTCCCCGGCTTTTCTGACCAGGCAGATTTTTCATTTTCGTGCCCTTCGGAAGTGAATGCAAAGAAAATGGAGCCAGTTGAGGAACGCGCTTTTAAATTTGAAGCCCCGAAAGAAAAGATCACACAATTAAATATTGTGGCAAAACTGAAATACAGAAAAATCGATCAATATTTAGTCAATTATTTATTTGGCGATAACTCGGGCATCACCACACCGATCACCGTAATTTCTGAAGATTCAAAAACTATCGTAATTTCTGAGGCTGATACTGAAAAAGATGAGATCAAAGCTTCTCTCGAAACCTCAGGATCCAACAATAACCTCGCGAAATCAAACGATATTGATGCGGGAGAAAAAATGAATTAGTTGATTTTTTAAGAATTTAATAATTAGTATCGCTGTTCAATACTACTTTACTAAGATAGAAAAATCAACCTGTTTTACCCCAAACCCTAAAAAGGTCCAGGTTGATTTTCGTCTTCTTCCCTTTAGGCGCCAAGGGTAAAAAGAAGTTGAAAATCAAATGACTGCCCAACTTAGTAAAGTAGAATTAAGCATTTAAAAAAATCAAATAGAAAAAGTAGAGGTAAATAAATATGGTAAAAAGGAAAACGAAGAGAAAGAAGAGATTAACCTTTGCTATTATTTCAGGAAGTATTTTTGTTGTGCTTATATTGGTTTTTTTCTTTTACAAATCCGGCAAAAAACAAAGCTACACCCCTGGAGAAAAAATCGAAGGCCTAACTTCTGAATTGTCGAGAAACCTTCCCGAGGGTTATCCTGAGGTCACATTCCAAGATGTGACGAAAGAAGCCGGGATTGATTTTCAACATTATTCCGGTGAGCGGACCATTCAACTTCCCGAAGATATGGGCTCCGGTTTAGCGTGGGGAGATTATGATAATGACGGTTGGCAAGACTTTTTCATCGCCAACTTTTCCGGTTCCATGGATCTGTCCGACGAAGAGCTCCGGTCCTCGCCGGCTCATTCGCAGCTGTACCACAACAACCAAGATGGCACATTCACAGAAGTCAGCGCCAGTGCCGGCCTCGATCTCAGGGCACGCGCCAATGCCTGTGCCTGGGGCGACTACGACAACGATGGGCGGCTTGACCTGTTTGTTTCATGCTTTGGGAAGAACTATTTATACCATAATAATGGAGATGGCACTTTTGCAGAAGTAAGCCGGGAAACCGGAATAAGCAAGTACCAGAATTATTGGGCGGGTATTTCGTGGGGCGACTACAATCTGGATGGAAACCTGGATCTTTACGTCTGCGGATATGTGGACTACCAAACTTCTGCCAACAAAAGTACAGCTCTACAGTATAACGCCGAAGTTCCTACAAGCATTAATCCATCTTCTTTCAAACCCATTGGAAACTTACTGTTTCGAAACAATGGCAATGGGACTTTTACAGAAGTTGCAGAAAAAGCAGGAGTGCGCAATGGCAGCGGGCGCAGTCTATCTGCTGCCTGGTGCGATTTTGACGACGATGGCTTGCCCGATTTGTATGTGGCCAATGATGTATCGGATAATGCATTGTTTCGGAACAATGGAGATGGCACTTTTGAAGATGTGAGTTATAATTCTTTTGTGGCTGATTACCGGGGAGCGATGGGCATTGGGGCCGGGGATTGGGACAATGATGGTGACTTCGATATGTTTATCACGCATTGGATTGCCCAGGAAAATGCCTTGTACAGCAACCTCATGTCGCAACTGAATACAAAAAATATTTCTTCAGGCAACAAAATAAAGTTTATGGATGAAGCCGACAGGTATGGATTGGGGCAAATTGCACTTCAATTTATTGGCTTTGGCACATTCTTCTTTGATTATAATAATGATACAAAATTGGATATATTCATTGCTAATGGCAGCACGTTTCAAAAAAGGGACAATCCAAAAGAGCTGATTCCAATGAAAGATCAATTGCTCTGGAACCAGGGGCCAAAAGAAGGATTTTTCGATGTATCACTTGTAAGTGGAGATTATTTTAGCGAGGCACACGTTGGCAGGGGTGCGGCATACGCCGATTATGATAATGATGGTGATCTTGATGTGCTGGTTTCCAATAACATCGGTACTGCCAGGCTATTGAAAAATGAAGGAGGCAATAAGCAAAACTGGATTAGTCTCAATTTAAAGAAATCCGGCAAAAACATCTTTGGCGTTGGTGCTAAAATCAAGTTAGTTTCAGGGCAGACCCAACAAGTGAGGCAGGTGGGTTCACAGGGATCATATTTTTCTCAAACCAGCCTCATTCAGCATTTCGGATTATCTGATCAACATATGGTAGATACCCTGGAGGTCACCTGGCCAGGAGGTAAAAAACAGGTCATGCATCAGCTGGCAGCAAATCAATTGATCACAATAACTGAGCAGTAAAAAGCATCTATTTTCCATGAATTTCATCAAACATATAATATTATTTCTCTTCATTGTCAGTGGCATCCTGAATTCGTGCTCAACCGATAAATCAGAAGAAAAAGAAGTTCCACCTCCTGAAATTTCAGCAGAAAAACAGAAAATAAGTGCATTTTGGGAGGCGTACAGAAAAGCACAAAAGTATCGTATTGATGGCCAGTGGAAAGAAGCTGCCCAATACTATGAACAATCACTGACCATAAACAATGAGCATGAGGATTCGCGGTTTAACCTCGGCAATATGTACCTGGAACTTGAACAGTATAAAAAAGCAGAGCAATGCTGGCTTGATATCGTTGAGGTCAATCCGGGTAGCGCAAGATCGCATATGCAGCTCGGCCGATTGTATTTATCGTACGAACGGCCGGAAACTTTTGATATTGAAAAAGCCAGGGATGAGTTTTTGAAAACCCGAGAATTGAACAGGGTGATTACAGGGCCATCTATGCTCCTCGGCCATGTCGCATTGCTGAAAGGAGAAGACAATGCGGCTAAAGATTACTTCCAGTCTGTCATTGGCTCTGACATAAAAAGTGTAGAGGCCTATTTTTTATTGGGATATCTCGATTGGAAGATCGGCAATATGGACAAAGCCGGTCAAATGTTTGACCTGGCGGTGAAATATTCTACCCCCGAAAAATCCATAGATGGCACGCTTTCGGAAGGAGACACCAAAGATGGGATTTCATACCTTCGACCACTGAATGAATCTTTATTTCATGAATACTTCAAGGAACTGTTTGAAATAAAAAATAAAGATCACGAAATGATCGATCATTATCAGCACATGGATACGAAACTAAAGGAAATCAAAAAAGGGATTTGATGCAGAATCCCCAATCGTCCTCGTTTGCAACGAGGACGAGGTGGAAGGAAGCAATTGTATTGCGTCATCGAGTATAGAATTTAGAAAAAACAGCAAATATTATTATAGAAGAAATTGTCTGAACTATGATTTATATGATTATGGGATTTGTGAAGGATATTGTGGTAATTACTAGCCCGGATTGAAGCCCATATTTTCTAACGGTTGCATTTCTCGAACGGAGGTTTTTTTGGAATTAGATTTTGATTTGGTACGAGCTGCAAGCTCGCACCAACAAGGGGGAATGAAATTTAAATATAGAGATACAAATAAAGCTCTCCAGAAAAGAATTGATACCGTAATCAAATTAACACGAAAACACATAAAAGAAAGAAATTAGAAATACTTAATATATAGCTATGTGGTACTTGTATTGGATAATTCTCATGCAAATTAATGGAGATCCTGATTATTCATGTAAATGTGGTGGTAAAAACCTCATTTTTAAAAATGTGAAAAGAGAATTTCAACTTAAAAGCGAGGTGCTCGATCATGGTTTTATCAACACTTTATCATTTGATTCTATTGGTGTAATGCGAGTTTATTGTCTTCATGAAACACATTTTCCAAGCCTAAATATGGAAAAATATATTCCTGAAAGAATAGATTCTTTAGAAAGTGGTATTAATTATTATGGTATTATAAATGATAATCCTGAATATATTTGGAGGGAAGATGTGAAATACGGATTTCCTCTATCAATATTATATGTGGTTAAAAGGGACAATAAGCAGGAGTTTGATAAAATTCTAAATTCAATTGTTATTTCACCTTAATCCCCCGCTGTTTGGGGTTTATAAGACTTCAAGCTATAAATGAAAAGCAGTATCTGTGATCTTAAAAATGAGCAGAGGCATATAAAAAGAAGTCAGCCACTTTCTGTGAGGGGTAGGGCCCTTGCGGGTTTTGGGGGTTAAAAAGCATTCAAAATCCCATGAAATTGTCTGAACTATGATTTATATGATTATGGGATTTACGTGATATTGTGAAGGATATTGTGGTAATTACTAGCCCGGATTGAAGTCCATATTTTCTAACGGTTGCATTTCTCGAACGGAGGTGTTTTGGAATTAGATTTTGATTTGGTACGAGCTACAAGCTCGCACCAGCAAGGGAAACACTACAAACAGCAGTGTAATCGCTGGGGATGTGAGTAGAATTTAAATATTAAGTATGAATAGAATACTTTTCATTTTTATGTTTTTGGTAATTTCAAATTATTCGAAGAGTCAATATCTTCAAATTTATGTCAGTCCAATCGGCGAAGATAGTCATGACGGCCTGGGAATAGAGGCTCCTAAAAGGACCATTGAATCTGCACTTGATAAAGTTAAATCCATTCGAAATGCTACTGATGAAAAGATTAAAATCTCACTTTTACCCGGAACATATTATCTTGAAAATACAATTGAAGTAAAAGCGGAAGTAGGTCCGGTTTCTATTGAATCTCTCCAGCCGGGTACAGTAATCATTAAAGGTTCAAAAATTATTACAGGCCGTTGGGAAAGATATTCAGACAAGATTATGAAATTGAAAACCGATGTAGCAATTTCACCTTATGCTCAATTGTACATTGATGGAGCCGAACAAATATTGGCGAGGTATCCGAACTTTGACAGTACAGCAAGTCACTATAATGGCTATGCCTCCGATGCCATTTCACCTGAACGCGTTAAGCAGTGGAGTCATCCTGAGGGGGCTATTGTACATGCCATGCACAGCGGAGAATGGGGAGATTTCCACTATGTAATCAAAGAAGTCGATAAAAAGGGCAAGATCAAATTTGAAGGTGGCCATCAGAATAACCGCCCATCCCCCATGCATAAAAATTATCGCATGGTAGAAAATGTTTTCGAAGAACTCGATGCGCCGGGAGAATGGTATTTTGATAAAAATAAATCTGTGCTTTATCTCTATCCTTTGGGAAAAATTGACTTTTCAAAAGCACTGGTTGAAGTATCCGCTTTAAATCAATTGTTAGGGTTACCCATTTAGATCGCATTTGATTTAATCATTGCATAGCTCACAGGCTCATGCAGTACACATCGTTCTATAATTTTATCTAAGATTGAAATCCTATGATTCCTCCGGTTAAACCTGAAAAAATATTCATCAATAT
>JAJRQT010000232.1 GCA_024280115.1 Bacteroidota bacterium
GGTCTCAAAAGTGCGGTCATCTATGGCGAAATCAGCAAAAAGATTATCTGCAAAATAGTAATTTGCATCAATACCGAGGCCGGTAAGAATTTCATAATCTGCACCAAGGCTAAAGGTTGTTTGCGCTGCATCACCCACTCTTACATCGTTTAGGTAGATTGTATTCTCTCTTGTATCGTTTTCGTCATCAACATTAACTACAATTCCTTTTGCGTCATTGGCATATTTCCAGCTACCAATAGAGACCATGCCTTTGATATTTAATCTGCGCACCGGGGTTAATGTAAAATCTAATTCTAAACCTTGATGAGTCTGATCTACTGTATAGTTTCCAGTATAAGAGACGCCATCGATATCTTGTGATTTGTTAAATTGACGATCTAACCATTGAGTTCTGTAAACGTTAGCATTTAAAGCCAACCAGGAATTTCTAAATCCATAGCCTAATTCCACTGCAACAATTTTTTGATTAGGAGTATCGTCATTTACCGTATTTGTGTAGAACGGGAATACGTTATCAAAAATGGGTTGCCTGGAAAGATAACCTGCATTTATAAATACATTGTGATTTTGATTAATGTTATAATTCAGTCCAGCCTTTGCATTTCCGCCAAGGAAATTTTCCCAATCACTGGCCATATTTTCTTTTTTACCGGCGGCTTCATTATTGGCATCGCTTTGATAGTAATTGAAATAATCGATTCTTTTAAATCCTTGATTTGAACCTGAAAGAGATAAGAAAGTTGATATCTTTTCATTGGAATACTCTATTTGTGCATATGCCCCTGCCCAGTTAACCAAACCTTCATTATAATAATTCAATTTTTCTTCATTGCCCATACTTGACAGAGGGTCTGCCGGATTTTCTTCAGAAATGAAATATCCTTGTGTATTGATATTTCTATTTGTGTAGTATGCATCAGCTCCCAAAAGATCCGTTACCCGGCGATAGTGAAATCCTTTATATCTTCTTAGGTCGATACCTGCAGTTAATGTAAATGTCTCGCTAAGCTCATGGGTTAGGTTGGAAATTATTCCAAACCAGTTGTGTGAGTTCATCGAAGCCCTCCTTATCATGCCATAAGAGCTGGTGTTTACAAATTTATCAGCATAGAATCCTTTTCTGTTATCAACATCCGGATTTATATTTTCCCAGGTTTCTCTATCAGCACCGAAGTCGGGAACGGTCCCTCCACTATTCCATTTGTACATATCATCGAATCTGTGTAAGCCATCCTCAGTTCTTGGCAACCTGTAATCTGCATTTCCATTGATTTTACCTCTAGGCCCAGTACCTCCGCCTCTGCCCATGGAAGCATAGGCTGAAGTAGCTAACTCAGTCTTTTCTGAGATGGTCCAGTACCAGTTGACGAAAGCCTTTGGTTTGTGATAAAAATTTCTTCTGAAGGTATATTCGCTTCCATTCAGGTATCCATAATCACTGTTGTATTTTTCGCCGTATTTTTCATAATCTGTATATGGATTTGCCCAACTTCTTTGATGGTGCCATTGAGGTGCGCCGAGAACGGTAAATCCAAGCGAATGATTTTTGTTGATGACTTTGGAAAGTGATGCAAAATATGACCATCCGCTAAATTTGGTTCCGTCCACATAACCATTTCCCAATGTTCGGGTTCCCTGAAAGGTGAATGCCCATCCATTTTCTCCCAGTCCTGTTGATAGAACCAAGGAATACTTTTGAAAACCATCATTTCCTAATATAGCACCAAAAGCGCTTCCTTTTTTCATATCAGCTGCATTGGTAATGATGTTGATGGAACCACCAATTGTGGGCACTGCAAGCTTGGAAGCACCAAGCCCTCTCTGTACCTGTATTTTGGTTGTAACATCACTTAGACCAGCCCAGTTTGACCAGTAAACCCATCCGTTTTCCATGTCATTTACGGGGACTCCATTGATCATTACTGCTACATTTCTCTGATCAAAGCCTCGGACGTTAATCCTTGCATCACCAAAACCACCGCCTTGCTTTGTTACATATACAGAAGGGGTATTCCTGAGCATTTCCGGGAATTCCTGATTTCCGACTTTTGATTCAATTTCTTTTCCCTCAATAGAGGTAAATGCAACAGGAGTTTTCCTGTCAACCGCCACAGAAGCAATCACTTCTACTTCCCGCAATCCAATTGAAGAGGCCCCTAGTTTTATACTACCGAGATTGGTGTTTTGGCCAGACCTGACTGTGGCGATCATTTCTTTTAGCTCATAACCGATATAAGAAATTTCAAGGGCATAACTACCGGGAGATAACTGCCCCAATTGGAAATTTCCCTCAATGTTTGTGGTTGTACCTTTTGAGGTGCCTTTAATTACCACATTTGCTCCTGGGAGTGCCTCGTAGGTATCTTTGTCGCTGATATTTCCCGAAATGCTTCCTGTCTGCGCGAAAGTCCATCCGGCTATAAAAAGCATACAAGTTAAGAGTAAAGTTTTTTTCATGGTGACAGATTTAAAGTTAGAAGTTTAATTATTATGCGAATATAATGTTTTCACTGCAAAGCGAAAGTGTGTTTTGTTTCGTGCGTAGCTTAGACAGTTACACATTTGTTAATAAATATTTAGAGAATAGTAATCCAATTAAAACATAGTAGGTTTTCATTGTTTATTTAATAAAAAACTCCCCCATATTGGGTTAAAATTTCAATACCTCTTCTGAAAAAAAAATTAATGTTTTTTCACTACCAAAGAATAAATTGGTTTTATTTTCGACAAGGCATATAATATTATGCAGTAAATCAAATTTTATTTAAAAGCTCAATGATCAAAATTCGTTTTATAAGTAAATTGGAGAATGAATATCGGGGATTAGTTTGCTGTTGAGGTTGGTAATTCAAAACAAAAAATATAACTGCTTTGAGATTTTTGGGGTTAGTTTTTAACTTTATTCGTGTTGGAAAAACGAAGAAATTTTGTGAATAAGAATGAATAAATTACTGACACATAGGGTTTTAATTATTTATCTTTTTGTAAGTGTAATTATGATATCAAATTCCTGTAACCTCACTTATAATGTTAGAAACCAGCACAATGATATTAAATGCATTCTGTATATGCCTTGCGGGAAAGTGACAATTGAACTGATCGGGCGAGGAAACTCTAAATTTGTTTTCAGACAAAAATTTAACCTTGATGAAAATATAATTGTTTTTGCAGATTCGCTGAAGATATATTTAAATGAAAAACAAATTGCTGTGAATCACAATCTGAAAAATGAGCAAAATAATCATGACGGATTGGAGATAAAAGATAATAAATTATGGGAGGCATCCTTTCAACTTGAAGAAGGGGTATTTGAAGGAGACACAATTTCGGTAGTGGGACCTAGCTATGTGTTATGTAAAGATCAGGTAATTTCTCTTGACTCTATGGTATATTCATTTAGAAATAGTTTGCAGATTTATGGAATTAATGACTACTAAAGACTTTATATTTCGCATGGGATTGAGATCCAATCTCAAAAAACCGAAGCAATAAATGTAGGTTTAAGGCTGTTATGATCTTGACCGCATATACTGAAATTTGCAGAGAAAAATATAGGTTGAGCTTGTGAAATTTAACCTTTGATATGTAAGGTTAAAGTCACGTATTAAAATTAATATTTGTTTTCTTCAATATTTCATTCTAAAAACAGATGAAATACTTATTTCTTTTAGATAATTTGATGAATTGTGTGTTTTTTTGATTTAATTTGAATTTTATAACAACCAGAGGTTGCGATCATAATAATATTTGCAAGTGGAAAAGGAAAACCCTAACCTGATAACCGTATTTATTTGTTTCTTAAGATCTGGGTTAAGATTTAATCGATATGACACCAATAATATAGGCTTGGCATTCATCGAAGAGATTAAAAAGCATAACCCAAATTTCAAGCCCGTCAAAGTTCAGCAAAGAGAACGCGACCAGATTTATACGGTAAACGCCTATCCGAAGGAGTTCGAGCCATTGATTTTATCATTGATAGAAGAATACAGGCTTAAAAATAAACTTGAATACCGGTTGAAAAAACCGAGAGGCGGAGGCCGTGGTGGATATAATCGTGGTGGTGGATCTCGCCAGGGAGGATATAACCAAGGCAGAGATCAGGGCTATAGTCAGAGAAGAACCGGTGATAGCAGTAGAGAGGGAGGATATCGGCCACGGAGGAATTATAATAGCGGTGAAGGTCAGGAAGGATATCGGCCAAGACCCAACCGTGATGATAACAGGAGATATGGTGAAAGTGGAAACAGGCCGAGAAGAGAAGGTGGAATTAATCGGGATGATGGAAACAGAAATTATAATCGGGATGACAATTCTTCAAACCGGTATTCCAATGACCGAAATAGTAATCCTGAAAGGAGAAGGCCCCCGAGACCGAGAAGAGATGTAAATGATTAATTGAAATAAAAAATATACTAAAAGCTCGTTTTCAAATAAGAAATCGGGCTTTTTTTATTTTATCTTTTGGCATTTAATTTTTTTTAGAATGCATATGAAGTTGGGTAAATCCTGATTATTTCTGAAAAATATTGTCATAGACAGGTTTACATCTATCAATGATACAATAATTGAAGTTCAATATAATCGGTTAACCAATTGATCTTAATCCTTATTCAACAAACAGTTGGATCTGATAATGAAAAAAATTATGCATTACTTTTTTTCTTCATCAATTTTCTAATCCAACTTTTCTTTTTTGGTAGCTCATCATCATAATATCCATATCCGTAACCATACCCATATCCGTAACCATAGCCATATTGTTGCCCGGCCCCATATTTATACCCATACATAGATCTAGTATAGTCGATATCATTAAATACAATTGTTGGATTTATTAATTTTCCTTCTAAATACATTGAATTGATCACATCCAGGGAAGCCTTTCTTGTCGTTCCTTGTCTTGCAACAATGATGTTTATATCGGTGTATTTCGTAAGCTCAATTGCATCGGATACAATGCCTATTGGTGGTGAATCAATTATTATTATTTCATAATCCTTCTTTATCTGTTCCATAAAAATTCTCATACGGTTTCCTACCAATAACTCAGAAGGATTAGGAGGTACATGCCCACTATGAATTACGAATAAATTGTCAGTAATCACCTGTTCGCCAAGATCTTCGTATTCGCACATTCCGGCAAGGTAGCTGCTCAATCCTCTACTTTCATTTTTCTTTAATATTTTGGATAGTGCAGGTTTTCTGAGATCAGCACCTAAAATCACGGTTTTTTTCCCGGATATTGCATATATATAAGCCAGGTTTGCCGAGCAAAATGTTTTTCCCTCACCGCTAACCGATGAAGTAATTAGAATAGTTTTATTTGCAGTTCCATTTTTCAGGAAGTATTGCAGGTTGGCCCTTAAATTCCTGAAAGATTCGGCAATTGAAGATTTGGGTTTTTTCTGGCAAACCACTTTTGATTTACTATTATCATGACCAACAACTCCAAGAAGTGGCATATCAGAATGCCGGCCAAGGTCATCTTTAGAAAAAATAATTGGATTTAAATAACCAATCAGATAAAAAACACCAATTGGGAAACCGAGCCCTAAAACAAGGGCATAGATATAGTTTCGTGAAGTTTTGGGTGAGATTGGTGGACCCGCAAGCCTCGGCGCATCTAAAACAGCATAGTCTGATTCCTGTGAAGCTTTTGCAATGCTGGCATTTACTTTTTCCGTAAGCAACATCAGATAAAATTGTTCGTTCAGATCAAAGATTTTTTTGTAGTCTGTAAACTCCCGTTCTTCCTCCAAAAGTTCTTGCATTTCCGACAAATAACCCTCAATTCTATCATCAATTTCTTTGATCTGAAAATCATTTCTAGCTCTTGATGTATTTACACTTTCCAGTATGCTTTGCTCGTACTCCAAGAGAATGTCTTCCTTTTCCTGGTTTTGATATTTATATAACGGACTGTCTTTATAGAGTTTGGTGTTTCTGGTCCTTTCTCTCATTCGTAGGTTAACATACTCGGTAATCAAACTATTTAGTAAACTGGCCTCTACCCCGATTGTATTTGGGGCAATTACTTCATGTTCGCTTTTATTTTTAATATAATCCTCTAGGTAATCAAGATAGTGATTTGTTAGAATGAGTTGATATTTTTGTTCTTCTAGCAAATTCATTTTTGTAAAAATATGACCAGACCCAAGGGTTATTTCACGATTTTTCAACTTAAAGGACTGCATCAATTTCCCTGTTGTGGTTAATGAATCTGATATATGCAATAATTGTTCATCAATAAATGATATTGTTTTATTTGCTACAATATTTTTATCGGCAATGGAAAAATCTTCTATTATTTCGGAAATTTTAGTGAGAAAATCCATTTCCTTTTTTGGTGTTTCTCCGGTAAGGGATAGCTTTAATACTGCTGATCCTTTTGCTAACCATCCTACAGATAACTTTCCCCTGTACATGTTGGTCAGACGTTCAATATTATTTACTTCAAAACTGATAATATTTCCCGGAGGGATGGTATTCTTTTTCAGTAATTTAAAAGACCATCCATTTATATCATTCTGTTTTCCAAATTCAAATTCCTGTCCTTCAAGATAAATATTCCAGTCTGCGTCATCAGAAGAGAGCAGGTATTTATTGCCTTCAGATATTTCACAATCTATAATGATCCCATATGGAAAGTGCTTGCTTAACGTATCGGATAAGACAGTTATGGAACTATAAGGATATAATTCGGTCGTAAGAAGATTTCCTTCTTTATAATAGAAAACTTCCCATCCCAACCTGGAAATTGTTTCGCCAACAACTCTGAAAGATTTCAGAATATTAACTTCCCAACTTATATCTTTTTCTGTTGCAAAATACTCGTTCCCCTGCAATACATCCAAAGTCATACTAGACCTTTGCCTGCTATATTTTTTTGATAATATCGTAGTATTAACACTATAAATTGGCGCAGTATAACGGTTGATCAGGAAGGCTATAAACAATGATATCGCTACAGTCAATGCGACCCATTGCCAGTTGGCCAAAACAATAGAGATGAACTTTTTAACCTCATCAATATCATTTTTTTGAATCGGGGTTGTGTTTTTTTGTTCCAATTTAATTAACGCTTGCGATTAAATTTAATACCAAAAATAAAAGTGAAATCGAGGAAACAATTAAACCAAGGTTTTCACCAAAATAATTCCTGAAGGGTCTTTGTTTGAGTGGTGGAACAATGATGATATCATTTGGGTGCACATAGTAAAATGGTGATTCAATAAAACTTTCCTCTAATAAATTCACATAATGGACCTCTGCAATATTTTCTTTCTGCCTCACTATTTTTACATTCTGGAGATCCGCCAGCTCTCCGAGACCACCCGCCTGACCAATAGCCTCCATCATACTTAGCCTGTTATTGTAGGTATTAATAGTTTGTCCATTATTATTGCCTTCTCCCACAACTATAAATCTGAAATTTAGTAGCCTGACTTTTACTACAGGCTCTTCAAGATATTCTTTTGCAATTTCCTGCATCATATCTTCCGCTTCATACAATGTAAGTCCTCTAAATTTCACCATACCAACTACCGGAAATTCAATTTCACCATTTGCATCAATAAGATAACCATGAAGAGCGCCTCCGCCACTCCTGCCACCGCCGACACTTATTCTGTTATCTGGTAATCCTTTTGAAAAAAAATCATACTCCTTGGGAGTAAGACTGCTGATTTTAATACTCAAAACATCTTCATGTTGCAACCTATATTCGTATGGAATGATTTCATATGATCTCAAAACTGTATCTTTAGGAGCGGGACCGTAAAGATCAGTTTCTTCCTGAAGATAAAGGATTTTTTTGTTTGAAACACAGGAAAAAAACAGAATTATTATAAGAAAAACAGGTAAAAATCTCCTCATTATACAGGTACGGGCTTATCTATCTGGATATTATCATTTTAATACAAGCACAAAAGTACTAATTACTTTAAAATAACATAATATAAATTATACAGAGTCAGTTTTGAGAGGATATAAATGAATATTAAAAAAATATTGCAATTTATAAGCAGCTGTCAGAAGATGGATAAAATATTATGATTTTGCAATGTACTTTATCACGATCATTAATGGTTTGGTTTTTGGCAATTAATTTGGCTGTAATACTGATTTCCTCAAGTTACTATTCTTAAGGGGATATCTAAAATTAACTTATTGAAATTCAGATAGATGTGTTATCTTAGCATCAAAGAATATTAGATGGCACAAATATACAAACCCACTGGCACAAACAGTTTATTTCCCGAAGAATTCAGGTTGGAAAAACTCA
>JAJRQT010000233.1 GCA_024280115.1 Bacteroidota bacterium
ATTTTTGGTTCAGAAATGGAAAAGCTAAAAGTTAGTTCGAAATCCATCAGAAATCAGAAAATTAAGAGTGCAATAAAATATTAAAATAATTATATTGCAAAAACGAGAGATGCGTTTTCTTAGTGACACTATTTATAAATTATAGCATTTATAACCGGAGGCATCTCAATTATCCATAAGCCGTTTTTAGTTTTTTTAGCTTTAAGCTCAGTTTTTTCTCCATTGGTTTCAAAATTAATTTTTCCATTATTGCTGAATGGCAAATAAATTATCGCTTCTTGATTTGATGATATAATTACCCTATCGTTCTTAATCTCCATATTTGCATTCATGTTCTTTTTATCCTTTGCTTCAATAGAATATTTTCCCGAAGAAATTTTTGTTCCATCACCTAAATACAAATAAGAAAGGCCATCGTTGCTGTAGGAGATTACACCGAAATGTCCGGCAAAAAAATCATTTTCATTTTGCCAGACCTTTTTTGAAAAGGATTGGATAATTGTTTGTTTACCAAAGTCGCTTTCAACGTTTAAAACACTTATCTCTCCATCAGAAGAACCTTTCACAGCATGAATGGAATTTTTATTTTCGCCGGTGTAAGACTCATAAACTACCATAAAGGGATTTTTCCAGGCATCACCATTTTGACGGACAATTGCAACTGGGTTTGGCAGAAGTCTGTAGGCTGTAGGGGCTGTATAACTTTTGGGAGCCATAGCTGTAAAATACGTTCTGTCCGACCCGCCAACAATATGCATATCCATGAAGATATCTTCCTTTTTTTCTACATTCAGACAAAATTGTGCCTTGACATCATTCTCATAATCTTTTGTAGTTTGTTTGTCCTCGAAAAGCTTATATCCCGGGCCATATCCATCGACGTGTTCTGACAATTCATTTGTCTGAAACATCGAAAGAGGATTATTCTCTTTGTCAAAGAAATTGACTCTGTTCCCTAAATTGTGATACAGGTATTCATTTTTTACTTTATTGTCTGAATGAAAAATATCGACATAATACCCACTGCTTTCTGAAGTGCGAATTAATGCTAATGTTCTTTTCTGATTTGTATTCGTGGATGGTTCAAGATAATTGACTGAAGTAAATGAGCAATAAGGGCTAACTGCTTCGCGATCGGGCAGTGGTTCCATCACATTCAATTCTAATGATCCCATTGGTTTTCTTCCACCGCTTCCTTTAAATGGTTTGGTCGGACCCGATTTTCCAGCCGCGATAACTGTATTGTGTGCCGCGAATAATGCATAATAATTAATATGAACTTTGGCGTCATAGTGCCCTCCAACTCCGAGATCATTTCCAAGAACCATTCCCTGGCCATACAGCTCCATGCCAATTCCATTGCAGTGATTATGATTATAAGTTGCGCTCTGCAAATAACACATCATGCCGTTAGTCAGGTCAACGCCATTTCGCTGGTAAAAACATTTTGCAAAATTCAGGGTGCCTGTTCTCGGGAGTTCAATTTTTGAATTTTCTATCTCTGGCAATTCTCCTGTATTATTTAACAGGCCGAACCAACCCGAATTTTCTCTTTTATATCCATGCTCAATCATTTCATTCATCACCGCAACAAGAGTTGGGAGAATCGGGTCATTGTATTTGATGGCCATTGATATGGCTATTTCGAGGTGTTTAACATCCATACCTCCTCTTCCAGTATCACCAAATGCCATTACTTTATGGTTTGGGAATAAATATCTCATCATCGCATAAGATGCCTTGTAGAGTGGAGGAAACTCAGCAAATACATTATATCCGTTTTTTTCGGCAGCAACAGATGCTCGTAAAATATTCCCTACAGGGAAATTGTGGTATCCGCCCGGCTCCTTCCAGTGCCCGTCCGGCGTTAGCCAACGTTCGCATGTTGTTTTTAGTGAAAGCCGACCGCAACTACCCTCTATTTTATCTTCATACATAAAGTAGTGCAAATACTCATCACGTTTTGTTTTGTCTGATATGGCAAGGGCGCTATAAATGTACGTGGGGCTTTGAGCGGCAAACCAGTTGTTATTCCAAAACCCACGTTCAAGTTGTGTTTGAGTCAATCTTTCAAAAACTTGATCAAACTTATCGAAAGGGGCTTCATTTTTTTTCAGGTAGTCGTACAAAAAGTCAAAAGCGAGTGGCAGGGTTGAATAAGCTAAATCACTCAACGATTGAACCGCAAAAAAACCATCTCTGCACGCTCCCTGATAAGGATTCTGATAGTAGGCGCCATTCACCCACTGTATGATAATATCGGCCGCTAACTTAGCATATTTCTCTTCACCGGTAAGCCAGTAGATGATTGCAGATTCTAAACAAATTGTATTATTTGCTCCATTAATACTTCCTACAATTGTTTGGGGATCAGTCCAATACCATTTCCCGGATGGAGCAGTGGATTGCAAAAACATTTCGTAAAGAGTATCATAAACCGGAAATTCTTCAAGCTCAGGAGTTCTAAAACGAAAACCTTCAGGATCAAATGGTGGGCGTTTGTGCGTTGTACCTCTTATCGTAGGCACGGGTGCATTCCCTTCCATTTTTATCAATTTGGCCCCTCCACTATCCGTATAAAAATCGGTGTAATGCTTGCCGGGAATCCGATGCATCTGATATCTCGACAGAATCCAATCTGGTTGCTTTGCATGCCTTGTGGCGATTGGTTCGATCTTTTTCAACATCTCGCCATATAGCTCTTTGGCCCAGGTTTGATTTTCAATATTTAATAAAATAGTTTGCTTATCATCGCTATTGGCCAATATTCGGGGATGGTTCTGGGCTTTAACCTGAATAAAAGTAAACAGTAAGAAACTGACAATGATATAATCTTTTATGATTTGTTTCACAATTAAGATTTATATAAGCTTTTAATTTCCTGATAACCGTACTTTTATATTCGTCTTTCCTCCTTCGATAGTCCATGCCGGAATCCGGATTTCTATTCGCTTCAACCCTTCAATCTGACGGTCGAGCTCTAATGGTGCGGGGTATAATGAAACGACTGAAATAGTTAGGTCAGGATGTGACAGGCTTTCGAGTTTCAACTCTTTTCCGTCTTGTCTCAAAATTGCACCTCCATCTACAATTTCTACATCTGCCCTGGTGATCAATTGCCAGGTGATCAATTTTGTTTCTTCTGATGTCTCGATATTGTCTTCAATTAATAATGATGTGGGGCTGTCTTTTAGGAATCTTCTTTTTGCACTTTTCAATTTCCCATCAAAAGCTGGTGTCAGGTTAAAAGCAGCTTCCGGGTTTTCACCTTCTTTAAAAGAAATAAGAGTGGCTTGTCCGTCAACAATATGCAACTGGTCATTTATCGAAATAGTACTATGCCCGAAATTATTTTTAGTAAGCAAGGTCCAGCGCTCGCAATTCTGGCAACGATCCCAAAGATCGAAACCTGTTTTTTCTAACTCATTATAACTTTGGTTTCCGGGGTCGATTACCCATCTGACGTCATTGAGTTCGAAAACAAAAGTTCCGGCATCCATATTCCCGTGGTTATTTGATCCTTTTCCACCTTTTCCACCAAAATAAAAGTGATGAGGATCGCTCTCGTCGCTTTTAAAAATAACAATTGGATTTGATCCTTCTCCTTTCCAGGCAGTGGGCAAATTGACATCTCCCTTTTCTTCAAATTGAGCCAGCCAAACCAAACCGGCTCCATTTAGACGCCTTAGTTTTCCCATTTCCTGAACGGGTCTCAAAAATCGATCTTTTTCGAAGAAAGTTTTATTCCCGGATTTAGTGGCAAACCAGGCGAGCGTGACATCTCCATTGTCGCTTCGTTTATCGCCGCAGTCAGAATAGTTGAAATACCAACCGGAAGGGGCGTTGGCCAGCGATCGAAAAATAGCACTTTCTTTAAACGCCGGATAGTCTCCCATCCCAAAATCGGTGCCAAATGCACTTTCCAGCATAGCAATGGTTACAACAGAAAAGCTGGTTCCATAGCCCCAATATGTTGATCCTTCCGGATAAACACCATCAGGGCCATACTCAACCAAAGAATGAGGTAAGCCATCTAATGCTCGATAAATAGTTTTGGCCGCCAACTCAGGATCTTTTTCGGCAATGGCAATGGACGCAGCGATCATTCCGCCATTACAAACCTGGTTCCAGTTGTTTGTTCCATAAGCCCAACCGGGTATTTTTCCATTTTCTGGCCAGCTCGGTTTAATACCTTTTTCTATAATTGCATTTTTCGCCAATTCGATAGTTGATTTTGGTAATTTTCCAGCGGTCCAATCCAAAGCGATCGCCACAGCCATAGACATTTCGGCTACATCCAAATAGTGCGAAGGATTCCAATCTGAGAAATTACACACTGCAACTACTTCGTCATTAATTCTGTTCAACACAATAGGATCCTTGTCGATGCGGTAAACCATGCCCAGCATGTTCATGCGATATAGCATTTCTCTGGAAACAGAAAGTAATCTGCGGCCAATTTTAATTCTTTCAAGTAGTGGTTTGGTCTGTATTTGAGAAGCATTTCGTTGAATGGCTTTGTACATATTTTGGACTACAGGGTCAGATTTCAGCTTTTTCTTAAGGATTTTTTCTGTTTTGGAATTTAACACCAATCTGGGCTGAGATTTACGAAGGTTCTTTTTCAGATACTGAACAGACATGGGATTATCCAGCTTAGGTATATCTTTTTCGTTTGTTGAAGGAATGTTGATTTTGGCTTGTGCAGAAATTGATATCATTAACAAAATGCACAAAAAGCTAAGCAAATAATTAATTTGAATTTTCATTTTATTTGGGTTTAGATTTAATCTTTTATTCAGTTTTGTTTTTAATAACATAGTGGCTATAGTTTACAGTTGTTGAATGTCCAACTTTTTAAATACCCTCCTTTTGCTTGCCTAATACCATTAATTTTAGCGCGTTTTTCACTTCCTCTCTCTGCATCCTTTAAGGCAATTAAGAAAATGACATCATTCCAACCCTCATTGGAAATCTCCCCCGCTGGCGGGGGAATAAGGGGGTGGATTTTTCATTTTCTTCAATCCAACCTTCAAGTATCATTCTTACTCCATTTATATCTGTCAAGACTTCTTCATAAGTGTGTTTGATTCTGTCCACTTCTATAATCAGCCTCAACTCTTTGCTCATAAAATCAGTAATATAATTCATGATAGTTCTTTGTCTTCTGAATTAGCTATTCTCATTGTTACCTACCCCTAACCCCCCTCAAAGAGGGGGATATTGTATTATTGATAAATGGTATTCTCCACTTGTCCCTGCTACTAATGCCACTGACTTAAACATCTTTTTTACTTCCTCTCCCTTCTCCCTGTAATGTAAGGTTAAGATAATGGCATCCTTGCAACCATCAGGAGAAATCTCCCCCGCTGGCGGGGGATTAAGGGGGGGGATTCGGCCCTGATAAAAATTCATTTTGTCATAATTTATGATTTCCTTATTAATAAATATTTCCTAAAGGGAATATCCGATAATTCGGGTTTTCCGATTTTCTTTCACTTTTAGCTGAAGGTCAGGGAAACCCGGTTTCGATTTTCCCATGACTTTAATTTTCACTTTTGGAATTTCCTTTTCGTAGGGTATTACTAGGGTTACAAATTGAATTTCTTTTTCATCCGATTCCTTTTGAATTCGGTAACGAAATGCGGGGCGTGATTCTTTTTTAGTATATAAGAAAGAGACCTGTCCTTTCTCCTCCTCCAGCTTCAATCCTTTTTGTTTTTTAGTTTGGACGTTTACATTCCAGCCATCATTAAAATCTGAATGCACAGAATATTTCTTGGTGTCGAAAACGGCATCTCCCGGCGCAAATTGAAAATGAAGATCAACATCTCCTGTTGCCTTTCCAATGGCTTCATCAACGATTATAAAATATCTTTTATCGACAAAAAATACTGATCTTCGATGTGTTAAGCTATCATATCCGGCATTTTCAACTACCAGGATATCTAAATTGTCTCCGGGCTTCCACAGCAACAATTTTGGAGCATATTTAGTGTTTTTACCATTTAAGGTCAAAGTCTGATGTACTTTTGTTTGTCTGAACCAGGCACGATTTTCCGGATCCCCGCTATAAATGTAACTACCCGCATCTGGCATTAAGGTTCTGCCTCCGGCGTATAATTCAAAAGTTCCATTGTCTGGCTGGCAATGACCGCCTCCGTCAGGCCCGCATTTTAAAACCAGGCAAATAGCATTTTTGTCCCAACCACTTCGCATGGAGTATAAGCCACTTTCCTTTAGTGCAAATGTGGTTGTTTCTGGCTTTTCACCTTCTTTACCATCGGTAGCCAGATACAAAAAATCATCGCGGTCAAACATTTCTGCCCATTCCAGAAAATTTTCTTTATGCTGACCGGGGGACCCTGCCCAGGCATCGCCAAACTGGGCATTGGTACCATCGGGCAGCCCAAGTTTCATGGGGACTTCACACATTTTTTCAATGGTTTCAAGATACGATTTGGGAAATGCATCGGATAGCCCGTTCATTTGTGCCAAATTGTACGTCCGCAAAAACCAGCGGATGCATCCTATATGATAACCAATCGCTAGCTCCCGTTGGTGTCCATCGGGATATACCTGTATATTAATTTCGTTATTTAATCTTCGGAATGCTTCATTTCTCCATGTTTCTGCATGCTTAAATTCCGGAAATGTGATGGCAATAAAGGCCATTCCCTCAGCTTCCATTAAACCCCAGTTGCTTCGGGTCCTATATTTGGTCATTAAAAATTCCGCATGGTCATAGCAACTATTTAAAAAAGCGACCAGCACATCCGGTGTGAATGATGGAGAATCTATGAACCGTTGGAAAAGACCTGTCCAGCGATAGCCCCGGATGCCAGCTTCTATGGAGGGCCAGGCATATTTATGATCATTGTCATTTGGATTCTTATTTGTCCAGTCAATCAGTTGATCGCACCACTCTTCAGCATATTTTTCATCGCCGGTGTGCCAATAGGCACGTCCCATCGCATCCCAGAAAGACATCCGGTTCAATTGCCAGACCCATTCTTTATCGGGAACCGGGCTCGTACTCCAGTCAATATCTTCACCGCAAAAGTGAGGAGGATATGCAGACTGACCAACAAAAATATGTTTCAAGGCATCGTTGGCTATTTCAAAATCTTTTTCGGTTGCACAGTTGCCGAGGAATTCAGATTTCATGTTTCTATCTATAGGATGTTTCACGGAATTTCTTGCCCTATAGTATTTTAGTAGTTCTTTGGCGGCATTTTCAGGATTATCAGCAGACATTTTAACTTGCTCCAATCCTTTTTCGTTAAGTCTTAACCTTGATAGAAGAGTTTCTATTCCGTGGTTATCAGTTTCTTTCCGGATTATTGAACCACTTTCTGGCTGTGCCAGTCCTGTTTGAATGAGAAGACTAAAAAGTAATAACAGCAGAAAATAGATTTTTCCAATAAATCTACTTTCACCAGATAACTTGTTATTGACATTTACTGTTGACTTATTAACATTACGGCTATAGTTTGTGATTTTCAGTTGCACTGTTTTTCTCAAAAGCCCACCCCTAGCTCCTGCCTCGCCGGTAGGCGGGCCTCCAAAGAGGGGAATATGGTCCTGATGAAATTTGATTTTGTCATTTTCAATGATTACCGGATTAATAGTAAAATTGAAAGTGTGAGTAAACAAGGCTTTTTTGTTCATTTTTGCCTTTTTAGTGTGCTTCGAAAAATATTCCCTATTGTAAAGAATTGATAATTTTCATTGTGAGCTCCTGATTATCATTTTCAATCCCCTTAACCCCTTTTCAAAGGGGGAATTAGTAGGAAGCGAGAAATTGACATTATCAAATAAAAATAGAATCTAAAAACAAAGCCGTAATTACATGAATAACTACGGCTTTGAATCTTTAAAAACGATATGTATTCTCTACCGTTTTATATATTAAAAATTACCAACCTGGATTTTGGCCAAGGTCCGGATTTTGCGATAAAGCGCTTGTCGGTATTGGCCATAGATAATTTTTCGCTTCGTCAAATGTCGGAACTTCATAATCTGTTCCTTTATAAATCTCCAGGTACTCTACACCATCGACCATACCTGTTTGTACAGTTACATCACCATTTGGATCAACCCGATCCCTGTTTGCCTGATCCCAACGCATCCCATAATCCTTCATTTCTAGTTTTTTACCCTGCTTCCAGCGCCTTATGTCATCGTAACGGAAACCTTCCATAAACAATTCAATACGACGTTCACGACGAATTTCTGAGATTAACGCTGAAACACCATCGTTGGCATAGCGTGGATCCATAGGTACATCCATTGTCATATGTGGCATTGCTACCCTGTCGCGCAGCAAATTGATACTTACATCCAGATCGGCCTGGGTAATGGTGCCCAATTCTGCCATCGCTTCTGCATAGTTTAATAATGCTTCACCAAATCTCATAGTAATAGCTGGAGTCCAACCTTGATTATAACCGGCATGTGCCATATCGACCTGGTAAACTTTAATTATATGGTAACCTGTATAAGTCTTCAGGCCGCCAGACATACCCGTTACACGAGGATAAGGGTACGCATCAATATCATGTTTACCATAATTGTAGATGGGTTGATCAGCAGGATAAAGAATTGTTTGCCTTAACCTTGGGTCGCGATTTTCAAAGATGTCCTCATAAACGGCATCTCCTTTATAAAGCGGTGAAAGTGAAATGGGCAATCCATCGGTGCACAGGTAATCTTCAACGAAATTTTTAGTAGCGCCACCATTATATGATTTATGATAACTCTGTGCATTGTTGACAACAATACCCAATTCATATCGTCGCCAATAGATTACTTCCGGATTTCCGGAAAGGTCCATCATGCGGTGTATTGCATTATAATTGTTCAGCACAGGATCTCCGGCTGTATATAATGAATATGGGCCATTATCCATCAATTCTTTAGCGGCATTTGCAGCTTCCTGTAACCACATGTCGGCGTCAGATCCAACGCCATGATACTTACGCCATGTGCCTTCAAACAAACAGATCCTTGATTTAACAAGCAATGCAGCCCAGCGATTCATTCGTCCCGGTGCACCTCCATCTCCCCAATCTTCCGGGATATTTGCAACTGCAAAATTCAGATCTTCCAGCACATTGGCCATGACGACCTGTCGGTCATCTCTTGTACCGTACAAGATATCCTCATCATCGATATTTAACTCCCTGTCAACCCACTGGTTATCGCCAAATTTAGACACTTTATCCTGATAGAACCATGCGCGAAATAAACGCGCTTCCCCAATGTATTTATTTCTTACTTCCTCAGAAACATCGGCCTTACCATAATTATCCATACCTACATTTATGGCCCTAAGAAAGTTCCAGCCACGATAGCCAAACCAAGCCGGGCCATCAGGGACAGTATTCTGACCGGCACGTATTTTTTGAAAGAAATTCAGTCTGGAGTGTCGGGGAGCAGTGTTATCAGAAAAGGCCGTCATAAGCCAGATCCCGAACCTATGGCTGCTAAAAGTTTCATGATGCCCCATCATAATGGGGACATTATTATCATCACGGGCCAGGTTGTACAAACTGTTGTTGTACACCCTTAAATCATTTTCAGTGTTCCAGAAAGATTCGTTACTGATTTCATCTAACGGTTGTCTATCCAGAAATTCATCATTGCAACTAAAGGATAGCAATGTTGCAAAAACTACTAAACAAATTTTTATTATATGCTTTTTCATTTCATTTTCCTTTTATAGTTACTAAAATGTGATTTTCAAACCTAAGGAATAAGTACGCTGTTTGTAATACTCCTGGGTCAGCGTAGGTCGTACTTCAGGATCAAGAGGCTTGCGCATCTTTGTAGCTTCCCATAAGTTCATACCAGAGAAATAGATCGATGCATTGACCAATCCCACTTTACCCGCGACATCAGGTGGCAAATTATAGGCAAAGGTCAAATTCTTCAAGCGGATATATGAAGCATCCTGAACATAACGGGTTTGAGCCTGAACATTTTGCTTGGTATCTGTTGAGACATGCGGAGCGGGGAAATATGCATTCGGATTTTCTGGACTCCAGGTATCCGTGAGATAATAATTCTCAACATGACCGGCGTTGAAAGGATAGAATGCTACCCAGTTGTTATTAGGCGGCCAATAATCATATTTTAATACCCCCTCGAAAAATAGAGTCAATGAAAAAGCTTTGTATCCTGCATTGCCGGTTATTCCAAAAGTGTATCTTGGAGCTTCATAGGCAATAATTTTTCTATCGCCAGGATTATCCAAAGTGTTTTCACCCGTATTAATAACTCCATCTCCATTGAGGTCAGCATATTGAATATCTCCCGGTCTCCAGTTGGCGCCTAAATGGCTTTGGTCCGGGGCTTCAGCTACTTCAGCTTCTGTCTGGAAGATTCCAACGGTTTCATATCCCCATCGTTCACCAAGTATCTTACCAACATAGTTTTCACTAAGCGAATTGGTTGGATTATCGTATTTGGTGATTTCAGATATATTGTCTGCCAATGCGAGTGTAATTCCATAATTCCAGTTCGTATTGATCCTATTGCGCCAGGTTGCCGCAATTTCCCAGCCTTTGGTCCTTAAATCAGCCGCATTTGATTTAGGTGCCCTGGTGCCTAGTATATCGGGATAGGTTACATTCATTAACATGTCTTTGGTATCCCTTGTGTATAGGTCAAATGCTACATCAAGCCTGCTATTGAGCATTGTGAAATCCAATCCAAAATTAGTAGTGGTAACTGATTCCCATGTCAGCGTCGGACTTACCAGGCCTGCCGCTGAAACATAAGGAGTACGGGAACCGGCGGCCATCATATAACGTGAAGTAGATGAACCCATAGTCGGAATATACGGATAATAATCATTGCCCAACAATTGATTTCCCAATGTACCGTACGAGGCACGGAGCTTAAGGTTATCCAACCAATTTGACGTCCCACTCATAAAAGATTCATTGGAAATTCTCCATCCTGCGGAAAACGATGGAAAAAATCCAAAACGGTCATCTTCCGGGAACCTGGAAGTGCCATCATAACGGCCATTGGCTTCAATCAAATATCGATCCTTAAAAATGTAATTTACTCGATAAAATACACCTCGCAATGCAACATGTGACTTTCCTCCGTAGGTTTCCTGATTACCTGTGGTTGCATTCAGGTCGGTTATAGCGGGAGTGATCAGGCTATAGGCTTTTGCCCTGATATATTGATTATTTCCCCATTCCTGGTTAAAACCAACCATGGCTTTTAAATAGTGACCGTTGTCATTATCCATGGTATAATCAGCGTATGTATTGAATACATAATATTGGTCTTGATTCGCCTGGTTATTGATCCAGTCATTTCCACTAAATCCATTGCCTAATTCCGGTGGTCCTTCAAGATCAAAATTATTTAAAACAGTAACCCTGCTCTGAACATCCTGGAAATTTCTAACTCTTACGTTATAAGAAAAGTCCGCCCTGATCCTCAACCCTTTTAATGGCGTGAGGGTTGCTCCCTGGGTTAACACAATGTCACTCCTGGTCCATGTTTCACGTCCGCCATCTTCCAGATAAGGCAGGAAGTTGACGCCTCCATAATACATCCCTATGTACTGTTCAAAATCTCCGCGGTCTCCCGGTTGCAGATAATAGGGAAGGTCAGGGAATTGGATTGGGTTTATTGGATTTACCCTGGCTGTTGTGTTTATATTTACATCCCAATTGTAAAAGTGCGGTTTATCACTCTTTTCGGTGGTAATTAATGCCCTGGTATCCAACCTTAACCACTTGTTAATTTCATAGTCACCTTTCATCAGAAAATTATATCTTTTGAAATTTTCGTTTTTCTCCTTGTTTTTCAGGTATCCGTCTTTATTCAGATATCCAAACGACATGTAATAGGATCCTTTATCTGTAGCTCCTGACACACTCATATCGTATTTCTGCTGAGGCGAAAAGTCAGTAATAATCCTGTCCTGATAATTGTTGTATCCATAAAACTCAAGAACTCCATTATAGACTCCCCATGCATTTTCTTCGGTTGGGTTATCGCTCCATTTTTTGTATGCATCCAGTCGTCTCTGATCGTAAGCATCGGTGTTCTTAGTACGTTGATAAGCCAGGTTTCTTGCGGTTGCAAAATCGTAAGGATCAGTAATAGGATCAATAAACATAATGGGTTTGGAAGCGGCAAATTCCGCCCCAAAGGAAACATTCATCTTACCGGTTTTCCCTTTTTTTGTTTCGACAAGGATTACACCGAAAGCCGCCCTGGCACCATATACGGCAGCAGCAGAAGCATCCTTCAATACACTTATACTTTCAATGTCATTAGGGTTCAGCTTGTTCATATCCATTGGAACACCATCAACGAGAACCAATGGCTGACCACCATTGATAGATTCATATCCCCTGATATTAAAATCAATACCTCGGGTAGGGTCTCCGTTCCTTTGAGTTACATTAAGGTTAGGAATTACGCCTTTCAGTCCCTCCCCGACATTTGCAATAGGTCTGTTTTCAAGTACTTCGCCCTTTGCCACACCTACTGCACCGGTCAGGTTTACTTTTTGCTGGGTACCGTAGCCTACTACAACAATTTCCTCCAGAGCAGTGATATCTGCTTGCATTACAAGGTTAATTATACTCTGAGTTCCTATGGCGACCTCTTGTGTCACAAAACCTACTGAACTAAATACTAATGAGGAAGCATTCTCAGGCACGCCTAATGAGTAGTTTCCTTCAATATCAGTAACTGTACCAGTGGAAGTGCCTTTTACAATAACGTTTACACCGGGAAGACCGGAGGCATCGTCTGATGAGGTTATGGTACCTGTAATAGTTCGTTCCTGAACAATTGCAATTGTTTCAACAATATCATTTACTTCCGCCGCTTTAACATGGATGTTGTTATTTACCTGCTTGAATTCCACATTGGCTTCCTTGGCTATTTTCAATAAAACCTGGTCTAAGGTTTTATGCTTCATTTTTATATTTATACCATTTCTGTCCAGAAGCTCCTGCTCCTCAAAGGTAAAATTAAATGATGTCTCAGCTTCAATGGCATTGATTGCATCTTCTAAAGATGCATCCTGAAGTTTTACTGTTACATTGATGTCCTTTAAGTTTTCATACTGTGCGTTTCCGTCGTATGCGATCAATGTTGTCAGTGAAACTACAAGGATTAAAAAGCCATATAATGTTCGTTTTACGACCATAATTAATAGTCTAAGTAATTCATTTTTCATAATTTTGCGTTTCGATTAATTAATTAAACAATTGATTAATTTTAAGGTTAGCCGGGAAGTGTCAATACGCCAATATTATTGCTTTCCGGTTGCCTTTAGATATTTTTCGATTTTATGTCATAAGCGATTATAATTTTAGTTAAACATCAGTTTTACATTTTTATCGTTGATTTCAAAAGAGAAATTCTTTACATAACTAATCCCCCTAAGTACATTTTCAAGGTTTTGATTTTCATATATCCCCGTATAATTCCAGTTTGTTTTTTTAATTTTCTCTAGATTACCGGTCACCTCTATTTCAACATCGTACCAGACTTCAAGTCTTTTGATAATTTCTTCAATCCCTGCTTCCTTAAAATAAATAGTTCCATCCTTCCATCCCGTAATAGCCAATTGATCAAAAACACTAGTTTCAATAGAGCCATCTTCAACCCTATATAAAAGTTGTTCTCCGGGAATCAATTGAACATATTTTATTTTTCCGGTACCATCGTTAACTTCCACTTTCACAGAACCAGAAATCAAGGAAATCCTCGATAGGGATTCATCTTTAGGGAAGAGAATATTAAAAGAAGTACCCAGGACTGTTGTAGCAACTACTCCGGTGGTTACGGTAAAAGGTCTTTTTGAATCTTTAGCGACATCAAAAAATGCTTCCCCATTCAATGTCACATTGCGTGAAAATCCATCAAAATGAACCGGATAGATTAATTGACTATTAGAATTAAGTGTAACCTGAGTTCCGTCCTCCAGCCCAAATGTCAGATGCTGACCATTATGGGTTGTTTTTTCAGTAAGCTGAATAGGGGCAGGAACTTGGTTATCTGATACTATGAATTTATAAACAATTAAAGGGATTAATATGGTTAAGATAATTGATGCATACCTGAGTAAAGGGAAGAGTAGCCATATACTTCTATTTGGCTTATGAATGATTTGGTTTAAATTATTTTTACGATCTTCGGATTTATGATTTTCTGTGATTTGCTCTAATATTTGTTGTAAAATCCGTTCTTCTGCGCCTAAAACTATTTTTTCCTTGTTATCTGGTTTCTCCCAAATTTTTCTCATCCATTGGATTTCCTTATTGTTTTTTGAATTATCAAGCCAATGATGAAAATATTGCTTTTCTTCTTCGGAGCACCCTCCCTTCATATATTTTTCAAGGAAATCTTTATCGTAATTATGTTCCATACATTTAACGGACTTCAATATAATTACGAAGCTAACGCCGGCTTACCCCCATCCGGGGGAATATATTTATTTTTGGCAATAGAATTTGAGGTAATACCACGAAATCAATGAGTACTGGATTAATGCGACAATGATAGAATGATAAAATGCTATAATTCTACTTTACGGACCTATCAAGAACATTATTAATCGTGCTTAGTATGGGTATATAAAAAAAGAATTTTTTGAACGGCGGGACTTTTGTCGTACACCCAATAGAATAATGCCAGTAGAATGTTTTCCCGAGCGATTAATTTGCATAAATATCAAAATGAAAATTTAACTTACTAAGTAGTGTCACTAAGAAAACGCATCTCTCGTTTTTGCAATATAATTATTTTAATATTTTATTGCACTCTTAATTTTCTGATTTCTGATGGATTTCGAACTAACTTTTAGCTTTTCCATTTCTGAACCAAAAATAATGAG
>JAJRQT010000234.1 GCA_024280115.1 Bacteroidota bacterium
CCCGAATTTTACCATTTTTCTTAATAATGGAACTTTTGCAAAAAACACACTTTTTTTATTCATAAGCTTTCATTTGATGCAAAGCTATGAATATCAGAAACTTACAGAGGTTTCAGCCTCCTTTTTGTCTATTAAGCCGATTATTTTCATTTATTATCACCCAGGTTTCTTAGATTAGTTTTATAGATTAATGTGTATAAACTCTATAGGGTTTAGCCAATTTTTACAGCCAATATTTGGCATGAAACTTGTAGATTTTCAAGTATTTAACCAAAGAAATAGAACATGAAAACCAGATCCCATTTCCAAGACTCCTTCACTATTAAGAACATCGGGTTTATCTCGGGGGCAGTTATAATAATGTTTTTAGGAATTAGCCTTACCGCTCAAAAGTCAAATGATATTAGTGAACCAGAAAACTCCTATAAATTATCCCTCGTGAGAGATGCGCCGGTCTATCCAGGCTGTGAAAATCTAGATGAATTCTATATCAGAAAATGTTTATCTCAAAATATTGAAGATCATTTTAGTCTCAATTTCAATTCTGATGTGTTAATTGACTTTGATATTCCTCTGGCCATGGTTCGTTTTACCATAAATTATGATGGGCGCATAACTTTGAACAAGGTTTCTCCATCAAACGATGAACTATATGTTGAGGCTTCACAAGTTGTAGATGAATTTCCAAAAGTTGAGCCGGGTAAGCGAAATGAGAAGGCAGTCAATGTAAAGTACTATATTGTGATGGAACTAATTGACGATTCGCTCAAAATTATGAGCGGGTCTGGTCCGTATTAATTACAATTTGAATATTCGTAATTTAATATGAATGTAGTTTTTGAAATACCACTACGGGATATGTTTTAACATAAAATCGCTACCGATATGTAACTGGCCAGCACACGAGCTATACGCTAAATTACATATCTGATTTTATGTTAACCATCCGCTGAGCGTCTGGCCACAAATCCCTATCATTGTTATATAATTAACATTATGTTAAATAGACGATCTCATAACATGGACCCCTACTCACATAGACAATTATCATTTACTATTTCTTCAATTAATTTTTCAATCAATGGTTCTTCAGAATTGCCAATCCTTATTCCTGAAAATTGATTTGTATCTGTATAGAGCGTATCCATGTTATACACAGTCTTATTTTTAACCATATAATCCTGTATTTTCTTCATCAAATCTTCTGAACGCCAGACGGTGATATTTGTATGCTGTTTGATTAAATTAGCTAAATAACTTTTGTTGCAATTGAATTTTGGTTTATTAAGTTGTTCATTTAAACTACAAAATCTATTATAATAATTGCTGATTACTCTCGCATCTAAATATTGATCGAATACACCATTTCTGCTCACGGCATATCCTATGGTTAATTCAGGCGACCATCCGGATTCTATATATTGATTAAATACATAAGTTTTCGCGTTTGTTTGCAGAAGGCTATCGATAAATATAAGTTTGGACTGTGAGACTGCCGAAGAATCCATGCCTTCAAAAGAATTTTTTGACAACAGATGTTCGATCAACAACAACTCCTCCCCAGTGATGGTATCATTTTTTATAATATCATCATAGGTATAATCGAATTCATTATCATAGAAAATTACCCGGTTTATTTCTTCATCGAGTAATAATGAAAAAAACTCTCTCAGGCTTTCACGTGCGTTTTTAATGGCTTTTTGCAAGATCTCCCGTTCATGCGCCTTGCGAATCAATTGGTCCAGACACCTTTGCTTTACCAATTGAACGATTTTGTAATCACGTCTGACTTTTCGCTCTACGATTAAAAATTCAAATCCTTCAACTCCTTCTTCAGGTATAAACCATGGATTGATGGTAGCTGACAATATTTGTGGTTTAAACCCAATAAAATAGATATTTTTATTCGCTTTGTCATATTTGAAATTTTCTGCTTTAAATTCACCGAAATCAAATCCTGCTTTTACCCATCCCCTACCCAACATCACCAAATTTTTCTTTCTCAGCTTCTTAGTTTTTTCCTTTTTTAATTGCCCCTCATAGACATCAAATAGTAACTTCAGGTATGATTTTGAATTGATTATTTTTTGGTTTTCCCGATACCCATTAATAACTGCATTTTTTACCAATTTCTTTAATTTCCAACCATCCAACTCATCATCTAAATTCTTAGATTTAAAGCCGTTTCCTTTCTCTTTTGCATGTACATAAAAAAGTAATCTTTTATAATCCACATCAAAACCAAGTTCACCGATAGCTACATTATATTGATCCAATATTTTATTCTTTCTAAATTCTTTAACAACAAATCGATCATTTAACTCATTGATTTCAAATACATAACGATCAAGTAGTTCAACCATTCGTTCTTGAAATACTTCAATTATCGTATCTTGCTTTTCCTCTACTTCATGCGCATACGAGCTGACCACCTCTCCGTAATATTCCGCCGTGATCAATTGACCAATTTCCCTGAAACTTCGTACATCCACCGGTGTATCTTTAAGCTTTAGTTTAGTTGGCATAAATATCCCGAATGGATCAAAAAAAGCAAAAAGCGCCACTGCCACCACGACAAGGATGACTTGTACTACAAAAGGGATCGCTTTTATGATGCTACTCCACAACATGCTCTATGCCCTCTATTTTAAGTGGTTTAAACAATTGAACTGTCGGTTCGAAGTCAATAAAAATGGCTTCGTAGCCAAGGTTTTTCAACATACTTGTCAGCAGCAACCTGGTTTTATTTTGTGTTACATCTACAATTCCGGTGTATTGCAGATTATTCCTGATATCCAGCTCTGCCTGCCGGTAAAATTCTTCATAATTTACAATGTCGAACCGGTTGATCCATGAATCATCGAGTATGGTGCTGTCCACCACAAATTTCTGGAATGGATACTGAAAATCAAGGACTTCCACAGGTGGCAGATGAAGTGTAATCTCCTTTCCGTCGATGCGTACATCATACTCACTCAACTTTTGTAAGTCAATGCCTGTTTTCACGGTAGCTTCAGTGTAGGCGACAAAATTTGCCTGATTGAGCCGTATCAATCCCAGGACGCTTTTCGTTTTAGTACCAACTACGGTCTTATCTATAATTGTCTCTGTAGTAGCAAGTTTTGAGACAGACTGAACCTTGCTGATCACAAGGGTGCGCTTATCTTTCTCACAGGAAAATAATGTTAATACCACCAGAAGGGTCCATAAACTTAACCGTATTGTCGCGATCATATGATTATCCTTTGGCGTCTGGTTTATCAAAATCGGCAGATACTTTTTTATCATCGGCAACATCATTGGGCCCCTCCTGCTGCTCATTTAATTGAGATCGAACGCCAACCAATTCAGGATTTGCTGCCGGAGGAAGTGTGGGTTGCAATTGACTTTCATCTGCCATTGTATTTTGCTGTGAAGGTTGCCCGGAACCCCCTTTAACTGGACCTCCTTTATAATTGAGGTATTGCAGCGACTTATTTCCAAAATAGAATGCAATCATCATGAGAAAAGCCGTTTTGAAAAAGTCAAATGCGTCCACAAATAATTTATTTAGTGGAACAGTATTATCCTGGCCCATTGAGGCAATGAGCATGGCCATAGCGCCCACTGCAAGGCTGAGCGCCAATGTACCCCGGATTGTACCATCTGGCAAGCCGAGGGTATTGTTTTCATTGGGATTCTTCTCCCGAACCTTAACTTGTTCCCCATCGATTTCTTTTTGCCTGATCTCCGCCCAATCTTCATTTGTCAGACCTAAATTGATGTTATAAAAGTATATCGCCCAGGCATAGTATCCGACGAGAATTCCAATCCAAAGGACGATCAGATCAACGGCGATTACACCATATATGTGCTTTTCAAATCCTTCCGTATAAAATAAAAAGCAGCATGTAGTTATAATGATGGCCAGTATAATAACTTCAATCAGCCCTATACAGAAAACGAACAGCCTGTTCATTGTCTTTTTATTCTTTTTTGCTTTATCTATCAGATTCATAGCATTATGCATTTAATTTAGCGATCCAGGCTTCGTCACGAATAATTATACGCACCTTGGTTCCGGATTCAATTTCTCCGCTGAGGTACGTGTAAAGCCTTTTAAACGTATTTTTTGAATTTGTTAAAAACTTGTTATCTCCGGAAATATTTAGGTTATCGGATACCAGCAGGCAACCATTTGTATCTTCATGATCACCGCCGCTGTGCATATAAATACCCTGGAATCCGGGTACATTTTTTATCTCCAAATGATAATTGAACCAATCAGGGAAAATCTTTCTATATTTTTTAGTCAGTTCTGTTTCATATCTGATGAAATCCAACTCGTACCTGCCAGCGGGAATCCTTGTAATTCCGGCTATTTTTTCATCTCTTTTCGTATCCTCCAGCGTATAGCAGTAAAAGAATCCATTTAAATATAACAATCCAATGGTAGTACTTCCATCATCCGAATACCGTAAAACTGTGAGCGTAACTCCCTTGAAATCATCTGCGGCAAGTTCCTGAAGTTCAACTTGTTTTGTTCTGGAAGAAATGGAATTTATCCACGTTGGAGAAGGTGCTTGATTTTCTGTATTACTGTCGTCATCTTTGAAGAAACCTAAAAGGCGTCTGAATAATTGAATAATAGCTCCGGACAATCCAATCAGCCATAACCAGATCTCATCGAGCACATCGGGGCGCTGGACAAAAAAGATAACCGCAAACACAATGACGGCAATCAATATAAGTTTCGAAATCCGGTTCATCAGTGCTACCGTGTTGGTGTGATGTGTTTCTTACTCACCCATCCTTCTACCTTGGTGCTCACTTTATACCAACCATTACTTTCTTCGAGGATTTCCACTTCCGCATTTTGACTAAGTGGCTGTGCAACCTTTTCAAAATTCACTCCGGCGCCAGCCCTGATGTTCAGTAAATCGGCATTCACTATTCCTTCAACTGCCTCACCGGAACGATCGCTCAATACTTCACTTTTCAATTCGTCCATCGGAAAAGCTGGCCCGGGGTCTTGTTTACGGTTTGGAGAAATCTCATCATGACCTAATATCTCGATGATGCCATATTGCTTTCTCAGCAATTCGCAAATCTCAAATACCGCATCAATTTGTTTTTGCGGATATGTCTCCCAGTATTCATGCCTCACTTTTGGGTTGAAATGTGGCAAATTAACTACTTGATCTTCAGTATATTCATCGGTTAATCGCGCCCTGGAAAATTTGCCATTATTTTGTTTGATCAACCAACCTACGTTATCAATTTCAATTCCTATTGAAAGGCTATTGTACCCTTTTCGGCCATTGTAGCTGCTGTCACCTGCGTGCCAGGTACGTTGATTAAATTTAGCCAATTGCGTGATTTCCCCTTGCTTTCCGATCACCAAATGTGCCGAGGCATTCCCGCCTTCAGGCTTTTTAGTGGTAAGTACCTTGATGGCATCAGCCGCATTAGTCATTGCTGTATAATGAATTATGATGGCATCCGGTAGCTTTGTCGGTGTTTTAAAGGGTGGGTTATAATAGTTTGGAGTTTGTTTAAAATGCACTCCTGTTCCTTGTAGTTGGTGATCAACAATCTTCATTGATTTTGCTGGTTAGGTGGTCCTTTATTATAATTTTTCTTAACAAGGTAATAATAACTTAATACAAATCACAAAGAGGTTATTTATTAATGCAATTATTAATATTATTTATTGAAAAACCTTGGAAATATTGAAGCAGGATACATTTATCGATTCAATTCTAATTCATGTTGATCTTTCCTTCAGGTTTATCCATGTTAAATAATTGAGCATAAAATTTAAATATTTAGCAAAATATTTATTAATTACAGAAAATTCCTTGAACCATAATACCAAATAGGCAATTAGCCTGATTAAATATTTACTCAACAACTAACCTGACCATCATGAAAAAAAATGTTAACCTCATCGCACTTATCGTTATTGTATCACTATTGAATTTTTCTTGCAAAACCAACTTGTTGGTGCTTGATGACATGTTGCCCAGCGCCAAACAACGGGATTTCAATGTATCATTTACACAATCATCTCTTACTGATTTTTCATTGAACTTATACCTGTCATATGAATTTAGAAATCCGTATAAAAAAGATTTGCCCATTCCCGATCATACTATGGGAATATTTATTGACGGAGAAAATCTTGGTTTGGCCGTAAAACACAATTCTGTAACTATTCCTGCTAAATCATCTAAAAGATTGAAATACAAGTTTAAATTAAGTTCAGACTTATTGAAAAGCCTGATGGGAAAAAATAATGAAATAACCTTTCACTCTTCCATTGAAATCGACCTTACTGATTTTACCAGTATGCTGCCCAACTATCAATTGACTGTCACAGAGGATTTTGATATTGAAACCTCCAAATTTAAACCCCTTATCAATAATTTGATTGACAAGAAAATCGGTAAATACAATTATGAAATGGAGCATTCTACTCATATAAAAATACCTGCATTGCCAACCATTTCTGCATCTTCTGACCCCATAGAAATTACGCTGCTTGGTGATGGAATAGATTTAATCAATCCTAATGCAATTAAAGAAGCACTTATCCCCTTTAGTGATTTAATGATGACTGGAGAATTGAATAAATTCAAAGATCCTTTTATTAAGGCTATCATAGACTCAAAAGTAACGATACCAGCCCCAAAAAATGATGATTGGTTTAATACGAAAAATATTAGTCTTGCTGATTATATTATTGAATTATTGAAAGATGTACCCATTTCCAAGGTTGATGACAAATGGAAACAAACAAAGAAAATATTATATAGTAAGGCAAAAATTCCCGCAATGGATTATTTTGTTGATAATTTTCTTGATCCTCATGTTGATGATAGCGCATCTGGAAAATGGGAGAGTTTCCATGATGCATATGATCAATGGAAATTGACTGTATTACCGGATGAAATTCCAGGCCCGCAAACGACAGGGTTCGAAATCGCCATACCTTTTTCTTTTACGAATAACAATGAATTTTCTATCAATATACCTGTATTCAGGTCAAGTGTGTTCATAACAGACGGCAGACAGCCATTTTCCATTTATATAAAACCCAAGAGTGTTTCGGAACTGCCACTGGGTCAGGTTCCTGCAAATATAGCAACCATAAATGCTAAGACGACCGAAACACTCTACGTGATCTTCTCTTTCAATATGGAAGATTTCAACCAGGGTATTTATAGTTTATTTTCAGGCACTCAATTTGAACCAAATTTAAAGGGCATAATAAGTTATGATTTTGGCTATGGATCCATGTATGTCGGGTACGACTTGATGGGTATGGAGTTGGATTATAAATAAACGTTTTGACGAAACTCTATTGAAGCGTCTCGTCAAGAAATTAGATTTGGCTCGTAGGGACCTGCCAACCGGACAGGCTCGTGTCAATAAGATAAGCCCCGAACATCATAGCGAGAATTAACATTTTTTCAAAACGCACAAATTTGAATGACGTAAAAAATAAATTAAAGTCCCTTTGGGGTCTTCCTTTTGGAGACCCCACAGCTTTGGGGGGGTCCTAAAGAGACCCCGCGAGGACGATTATTTGGGTTTACGTCATCGCGAGGAACGAAGCCTGCCTCCGGCAGACAGGCGATCTCTAATTTGGTGCATTTGGGTTCAACTATACAGACTGCCACGCCACGCCTGTCTGCGACAGGCAAGCTCGCAGTGACGGAAAGCTTAACTAATTGACTTTTCGCAATGACGTATGTCAATGAATTAGCGCCTCGGTCTGTGTCCTCACAGACCGAAAAAACTGATCTGTGAGGATCTGCCTAGGGTAGGCAGGCACTGACAAGGCCTGAGTGATTCTATGTCCATTAGCAATAGATTCCTATTTAGTAATGTATTGCTTTCTCACTCCAGTGGTTCCTCCTGCTTTTAATTCTATATCCACCGGTGTATTTCTCCTATATCCGCCACAGGTAAAATCAGGAACCTTAATAGGTTGAGATCCATTGGCAACAGACCACTCAGTAAGCGCAACAACCGAACTCCATGTTGCTGCATCATAAACATCCTGATCTAAGGGTAACCCGTTTCGAAGACAGTCAATAAGCCGCCAATCCATCGTAAAATCCATCCCTCCGTGGCCACCAACCTGTTTCGCAAGTTCTCCGATTTTCTTTATGATTGGTGGATTATACTTCTTTTCCAATTCTTTCATTTCTTCATCATTTAACCAATTGTGTCCGTCAATCGAAATTTTTTGAGGTAAAGGCCATTTTTGTGCCGTTGCTTTCGTACCGCTTACCATATAAATTCTTGAGTAGGGCCTTGGGCTGGATACATCGTGCTGAAGCATAATGGTTTTTCCCTTATCAGTTTTTAAAATAGAGGTGTTCATATTTCCACGGTATGAATTGGTATCGAATTCTTTGTAAAAAGCATCTTTCTCAGCCAATTCCGAGGCTTTTGGTCCGTATGAGAAATCATTGGACTGCATGGATACTATACTAGTTAAGCGATCTCCCCGGTTAATACTCAGTATCTGACATACAGGACCTAAACCGTGTGTAGGGTAATGGTTTCCATTTCGCATCTGACTTTCTTTCAATAGCCACATACCCGGGTAATTATTCTTTTTGAAGGCGATTTCAATTTGATTATGGATGTAGCCGGCATCCGCATGAATTATTTCTCCAAAAACCCCCTGTCGAACCATGTTGAGTGTCAGCAATTCAAAGAAATCATAACAGCAATTTTCGAGCATCATACAATGTTTTCGGGTTTTTTCAGATGTCTCAATCAATTTCCAACAATCCTCGATAGTTAGTGCAGCCGGCATTTCAACAGCAGCATGTTTACCATGCTCCATGGCAAAAACAGAAACAGGCGTATGCAATCTCCAGGGAGTCACTTGATATATCAGGTCAATATCTTCACTTTCACACATGCGCTTCCAATCATTCTCATCTAAGCCATATTCCCGGGCGGGCGGCATTCCTGAATCTGCTAATATTTTTTGACCTTTTTCCAGACTCTCTGGGCGGATATCACACAAAGCTTTAATTTCAACCCCTTCGATCAGAGATAATCTTCTGAGTGAGGAAGGTCCCCTGTGTCCTAATCCAATGAGTCCTATCCGAACAGTTTCCAGTGGAGGTGGTGCATAACCACTCATATTGAACCGCTGAGTTCTGGTTTTATATACTTCTCTAAATGTGTTTGCAGACTTGGTTGAATAACTTTTTGTAGAACACTTTACAGCGGATCCACTTGCGAATATTCCAGCAGAAATCTTTCCGGCTAGTTTTAAAAAATCTCTTCTTTTTCCCATGATTTTTACATTTCTATTTAATTGTTGATAGAATCCGGTTATTTAAGTCTAATATAAATAATATAATTCTTCATTTAATTGTTATATGTTTGAATTTCGAATTATTCAAACCTATGATAAAGTATATCGCATTACTACCAATCTTACTATTTTCCTCAATAATTCATGCCCAGGACAACAATTCCTATTGGCCCAAACAAATTGAGTTAGAGGACTATACACTCACTTTTTATCAACCGGAACCCGAGCGATTTGAGGGAAACAGGCTTGATGCAAGAGCCGCCTTCAGTGTATTTGACGGGGAACATTTACCCATTTTTGGAGCGCTTTGGTTTAAGGCCAGGGTTCAAACCGATGTTAAAAGCAATGAGGTTTATTTCACGGATATTCAAATGGTTAATGCCAATTTCCCGGATGCCAAAGCAGAAAATATTGAAAAGCTGAAAAGTCTCATTTCAGAAGCATCAATGACCTGGCGTTTCAACAGTGATTTAAAAAAGTTTTACGAAGGGCTCAAAACCATCAACATCAATAATGAATACAGTGAAGATTTAAAAAATAATCCGCCCAAAATATTTTATTCAAAAGAGCCTGCTGTATTGGTGTTTATTGACGGAGCGCCTATTTTGGCTAATATCAATGGATCGGAATTGTACCAATATGTGGTAAATACACCGCATTTTATTATAAAAAGCAGTAGTGATAATCAATATTATCTCAATGGAGGAGGTAGGTGGTATATTTCAACAGATCCGACAGGAACCTGGAAATCTATAGAAACACCGCCTAGTTATATCAGCCAATTGGCGGTCAGCGCCAGTGAGTTGGATCCGGAAACTAAAAATAAAAGTGAAACATCAGGGAAGGCTCCCAGGCTAATTGTTACGCAAGAGCCTGCAGAGCTGATTCAGACATCAGGAGCACTGGAGATAAAGTCTATTTATGAAAACATATTCAGCATATCCAACTCAGATGATGAGATCTTATTTGATTCATATACTGATTATTATTACATATTGATTTCCGGCCGATGGTATAAAAACAAATATATAGAAAGAGACCTCTGGTCATTTGTGGCTCCGGAAGAATTACCTAAAGTATTCAGAGAGATCCCTCCTGCCTCACCCGCAGCCCATATCCGTTTAAGCGTTCCAGGTACGCCAGAGGCCATCAGTGCAGCGTTGGACAATGCAATCCCACAAACTGCAGTAGTAGATCGACAGAAAGCGACTATGAAAATCGAGTACGATGGAGACCCTCAATTTGAACCTATTGAAGGAACAACACTAAAATATGGAGTAAACACCAGTGGCAGTGTTATTCAGGATAAAAATTCTGTCTATTATGCTGTAGATCAGGCTATCTGGTTTATGTCTGAGAGTTCTACAGGCCCATGGAATGTCGCTGATCATTATCCTGAAGAAGTACAAAAAATACCTCCAGGTTGTCCTGTATTCAATATCAAATTTGTTTACATATATGATTATACCCCTGATATTGTGTATGTTGGATATACTGCCGGATATATGGGTTCATTTCTTTACCATGGTGTAGTCTATCATGGAACGGGCTACCGCTATAAACCATGGTATGGAAATAGATATATTCCAAGGCCTTCTACTTATGGGCATGGAGCAAAAAAGAAATCTAAAAATTCACCAAATATAAGCTTTTACGCGTCTTCAGGTGGTTTCCCATCTATGGGTTATTATGGACGGCCTTATGGAATGGGAGGATATTATGGGGGTTACGGTGGATACTACGGTGGCTATGGAGGGTACTACGGTTACGGTATGTCTAACCAGATGGCCTATAATCAATATTACTACCAGGGACAGACCGTTGCCGTTGAACATGAGGAAGTTGAGCAAAAGCCCATAGATCCGGTGAATATTTACAATAACCGTACTGAAGGCATCATTAAATCAGAAACGGCAAAGCGAAATGATCCAATGAAACCTGTGCATATTATTGAGAATGACACTGCTACACCATATAATATGTATTCAGATAAAAAAGGAAATTTGTACCGCCGGGATAACGAGGGAAAATTGTATGAATTAAAAAATTCGGTTTGGCATGAAATTGAGGAGGAACCCGGGAAATAAATGATTCCATTAGAGTTTTCGATCATTGATGGCTTCAAAAACCACACTCAATTCTCTTCCTTTATCATCCACCAGGCTTAGTTGATGGCGACCCGCTGATGGAAATAATCCCATTTGGTGAATCTGCCTGGTTTCTCCTACATATCGATCATCTAAAAACCAGAATACTTTGGTGTCCTGATTTCTATGGGCCGCTTCAAAAACTACTTTACCCTGTTGGCCATCTATCTCTATGGGTACAAATACTTTAGTGAACTTTTTAGGATAAATCATTTCCATTGTCTCATTAGCCTGGGGAATGCATTCGCGCAGGTATTCCGGTGGTTCTGTATAATTCGCATTGAATTTTTTATAGTACCAGGCCTGCGTAGGCGGTAAAACAAACCAAGGTTTTTCTTTCATTTTTTGAATGGGATAGCATTTTGAATTGACCATATATTTATTGGTTTTATCCAAATGAATGATTTGATGGTGCTTGCATGTAGCGGTTGATGAAGCACCTTTTGCTATTGGAATTAATTTTGTATCCGGACAAATTTTGCTTGCCCTGCTCCCACTTTGTTTGCAAATATTTATCATAGTCATATCAGCTACGGGCATCTGAAAAACGGCATCGCCGTCCAAACCCTCAAAAATCCGGAACATTAACGGAGCTGCTGCTGATACACCGGTTAAATCAGGTCTCCCTTCGCCATCGGCATTTCCGAGCCATACACCAACTACATAGTTGGAATTTAAGCCTATAGCCCAGGCATCTTTATGTCCATAGCTGGTGCCGGTTTTCCAGGCTATAGATTTGCTATTGCTAAATCGCCGCCAATTGGATTCAGCATCTGGTCTTCTCAATTCCTGCATTGCTTTTAGCATATGCCATGTAGCAGATGCGCTAATCCTGCTTTCAGCAATTCTCATAACCCTGGGATCTTCCTTTGGTTTTACATATGAAAGTTGTCTGAAATCATTGGCTTTATATCGTTTTACACCTTTATTCCGGTTAAAAGATTGAAGATTTCTTACCATGCCAGCATATAACCCAGCCATTTCCCAAAGTTTCACTTCTCCCCCACCTAAAATAAGCGACAATCCATAGTGAGAAGCAGGTTTATCCAGGCTTTCCAAACCCAAATGAGTCAGATCATAATGAAATTTTTCATAACCATAATCTTTAAGAAGGCTTACAAAAGGAACATTTAGGGAACTTCGCAAGGCCAGATTTGCTTGTACTGCTCCTTTAAATTGCTTGTCGAAATTTTGAGGTGTAAATCCTTGATAATAAACCGGAATATCCGGTAAGAGTTGATTTGGAGTGATCAATCCTTTATCTATTGTCAAGGCATATAATATTGGTTTCAACAAACTCCCCGGACTTCTCCGGCTATTTATAATATCTACATGCTGCCCATGATTTACAGGACTATCAGTTGTTACATTACCCACATAAGCCAGACCTTCACCGGACTCAATATCAGCTATAATTGCGGCTGCATTGTGAATTTGCTTAAACTTATAAATCAAATGATAGGCATTAACTAATTCATTAACTGATATTTGCATTTTATGATCAATCGTAGAAATTATAGTTGTTTGCGCCAGGCCTTCCTTAATACAACGGTCTAAAAGGTGAGGTGCAATGACAGGTAATTGCTTTGGCTTATTTGGTAAAGGCTCAGCCGAAGAAAGTCGATGCGTAGTATTATCAATAATTCCATCATTTTCCAATTCCGATAAAACCCTATTTCTTTTAGCTAAAAGTCTATGATCATTTTTCCCTGGAAATGCCAGCCCCGGCGCATTAGGTAAAACAGCCAGATTTGCAACTTCAGCCCAGGATAGATGAAAGGGTGATCTTCCATAATACCGCCAGGCTGCTGCAGATATTCCGACAACGTTGCCACCAAAAGGGGCATTATTGGCATATAAGCTGAGAATTTCATCTTTAGAATACTTTAATTCAATACGCAATGCCAGCCATACTTCAATAAGCTTTTGCGAGATGGTTCTTGGTTTATTCCCCATGGCCATGCGGGCAATTTGCATAGTAATGGTACTCCCTCCACTAACTATTCTTTTTGCCTTTATATTTTGGCGAACGGCTCTTGCAATAGAAAAAAGATTGATTCCCGGATGTTTATAAAAATGGCGATCTTCAAATTGAAGCAAACATTTTATATAATTTTCTGGTAAGGAATCTACAGGTGGAAAGCGCCATTGTCCATCGTCGGCTATTCTTGCCCCAAGTAATCCACCATCTTTACTCACTAATACTGTGGCATAAGGATGATCAAAAAGCTGATCTGGAATTGGTATCAGCAAAAAAATTAAAACGATTATTACAAACCCAGCCAGTGCGTATCTTGCTTTGCTATAGATTTTCATTCACTAATTCCTGACTTTTTTAAACACAAATCTTGAAACTCTCATTAAACTAATTATCATTTTACCCCTTCCTCATGAACCTGCGACTGCCAACTCTTTTAATACTGAATTGCTCAAAACTTATTACCTCAATCTTCCCTTTTGTCGGCGTCATCTCTTTCCAAATCCAATTATAGTGGTCAATGGCTTGCTTTGCTTTCAAACTTGGTCTGTCAGCAGTAGTATGCCCATTTGCAATTACTGTGATATTAAAATCAAGTGTCAATGCTGATTTAATTGTCGAATCCACACAAAAATCTGTGGCGCAACCAGTAATTACCAGTTCATCTACACCGATATTATTTAGCACACTTTTTAGATTTGTTTTATAGAATGAATCATTTGCAGTTTTTGAAATAAGTAAATCTGATGGATCAATATTTAGAGAGGAAAGTATTTCCCATTGTTTGGTGCCTGGAACACAGAACCCTTCTTTAGTTCCATCATGCTGAATAAATATCACCTTATCTCCATCTTCCCGAAATGCATCTGAAAGCATATTAATTCTTTCAACAACACCTTCAGCATCAAATCGGGGAGTATCTGGTGTAAATGATATTTTCTGCATGTCGATTATCAACAATCCTTTCATTTTATCACTTTTTACTTTACATCGGCTGAGAGAATTAATACTATTCTCTCACCTGCTGGAGCTGTTGGCTCGTACATAACTGGACTATGAGCACAACGAAAGGTCCAGTCGCAGTCTGATAATTTATTGCAGACAGCCAACCGACTCTTCGGGCTACGCCCTCAGAGTGACGGCTCTTTATTGGGGTGTCAAGCAAACACCCAGAACCCAGTACCCAGTACCCAGCACCTAGTCTTTAACCACCTTCACCCATTGCCCTTTTGTATTACTGGATATACTATTGTCATACATCGCCTCAACGAATACAGCCGGCATGTAAAATGCACCCTGATAGCTCGCGTTCAGATATACTTTAAACGTAGCTTTCGTATTTTTCGCCAAATCAAAATAAGTCATTACCCGGTCATCCCTGATATCGAGGTAATCGGGTTTATCACCAATATATAACTGATCGGTATCGTCTAAGCGATTATTTAAAATTTCCCATCCGGATGGGAAAATCTGTGTAATCGCCAATTCTTCATAATCACCTCTCAATCCAGGGTTGGTTATGGTAACTTCAGCCACGAAATCTGTACCCTGCGTCAAATTCTCTACAGCAATGATTTCACCTTGCATATTTTTATACTTCACTTCCATTTTAATGTTACTTTCGCCAGCTTCTTCCGTACCTTCCAAAGGAACACCTGTTCGGATAAGCTTCACAAACAATGGATTATTACCATTATTCTTTATTTGAATGTTACTTTGCTTATCAGGCTCAATTAGGGTAACCTGATTCAGATACCGGTTTCCATCCACCCGAAATTCATTTCCGGATACACTTACAGACACATCAACACCTCCGTCTGGTGGAAAATTCTTTGCAAATTCAGCAATTCCGATCAGGCAATATGCAGTTGTTTGGGTACTCATCCATCGCTTGTTATCGCCCATATAGGAAGATATCTTCCGGATCATGTCGAAAGCATCTGTCTTTTTATTCAATCGTACCAGTGTCTCCAACACGATGGCCTGATCTCTTTGCGTAGAACCAAAGGTGCCTCCCAATTCTCTGTATTCCCTGACTTCCGTATTGAGGCCATCAATAATTTCCAATGCAACATCTTCGTAGCCTGCCACTGCATAGGCTGATGCCAGGGTCCATTTAGCAGTTGTATTTGCATAATCTCTCCCTTTCAAACGGTTCATTGCTCCAAGGGATGGAAATCCCGCCAGGCTTAAAGTGTATAGTCTGTAAGCCTGAACATGATGATCTTTATACAAAACGGCATTCCAATTATTGGCCTGTTCCTGCTGGAAAGCAAGCCAATTCGACATGATATCCTCCGGCACATGATAGCCCTGCTTTTTAGCTTCTGTCAGGAAGTGGCCCGCATAATTTGTTCCCCATAGGTTTGGCTGGCTATTTCCCGGCCAATAGGAAAATCCACCGTCTGCAAGTTGGAAAGACCTTAATCGCTCAATTGCGGCATTAATATTTTTTTGTATTTCGGCTGCACGTACATCATCAAGTTCAACAAGCTCATCAAGGTATAATTGCGCAAAAACCGAAGATGTAGTTTGCTCTATACATCCATGAGGGTATCTAATTAAGAACTTCAGCCTTTGCTCCAGATTGAGTGGAGGCAGACTTGAAATTTCTATCATTCCTTCATTTGTACTGACAAGACCCAATGGATTATAACTCATTTCCCATGACTTCCCTCCTTCCAGCATCATTTCCGCTACCTGGCTCATTTCCGGATTACTCGCCCTGATTTGTAATTCCACATCGTAGGTCGCCTTGAAGTTTCCCGAGGTTGCTTCAACATGCACTTTTCCTAAGCCGAGCGCCTGGGCAGCTTTTAATGTAAAGTAAACAACCTGATCTCCTGGTTCGCTATAAGTAATGGACTTGGAGCCATTTCCCGTTAATTCTAACTTTCCTTCAGTTTTTACTTTAATATTTACGTTGCGAATTTTTTCATCCATTGCAAATACATTTACAGGAAGTACGATATCTTCCGTCGGTCCGGCGACCCTTGGGAGCGTCGCTAAAATCATCAAAGGTTGCTTTACCGGAACTGTCTTTTCTCCTTCGCCATAAGCCCCTTCATATCCGGCAACAACCATTACACGGACGCTTCCGATGTATTGTGGAAGCCTGAATTTATGTTCGATTCGTTCTCCGGCATTGACGAAGAATGGTCCTTTAAACATCACAACAGGTTTAAAACGATTAGCCTCTTTAGCATCCGGAGCTTCAATTTCATCATCTCCTCCTATTGCCATTAGTTTTTCAAGAGCACCTCCATAAGCGCCCATCACATCATCGAAAATATCCCAAGTTTTCACGCCCAAAGCTTCCCTCGCGTAAAAGGATTTCCATGGTTCCGGAGTCTTGAATTTGGTGAGATCCAGCAAACCATCCTCAACGATTGCGATGGTATATGCCATGGGTTTATCATTCTTTTCGCTTACCGTGACTTTAAATTCCTGTTCTGAGCGCAATTCATCGGGCATGGAAATCAGAGGTTTTAGCTGTGTCTCAGGATCAGCTACCTCAATAGCTTGCACACCATACATTCTAATCGGCAAATCATTGGATGTTTGGGCATGTGGTTGTAGCATAGTTACATTGGCGTACACATTTGGCGCCATGGATCGAGTTGCCTCAAATTCTACTACGGTATTCTCCGGTTTGGTTTCTACCCAAAAAGATTGAATTACCCGACTCCCCGTTTCAAGACTTATCAATGCTCTACCGCCTTTGCTACTTGGAATGTTCAGCCTGATAAACGCACCAACCTTCACACTTTCACTCTCTACATTAAAATCAAGCATAGTTGCGCCCCCTAATTCACCTTTTTGCTTTCCTGCCCAACCGGGCCAATCGATATAGATTATCTTACCGCAGGAATGCCCCGAAACCGGATCTTTCACTTTTACCATGTACCTGCCCCACTCCGGATGATCTATTCTCAATTTATAAATTCCTTCGCCATCAAGAGTCTCTACTGTAGCGCTTTTTAAGAGTTTGGAATAATAGCTGCTCGTATAATTGCTCTTGCTCTCCCACGAATTGTCCCACCACCATCTCCATTGCAGCTTATAAAGGCTCACTTCCAGTTTTCGGTCAATTGGATTTCCTTTTGCATCTAATGAAACAACCCTAACATTGTGATCTTTATCGGTGACCAACATGCCTCGTTTATCGCCTTCAGGAGCTTTAATCCCTGCGAAACTTTGGTATGGTATAAACGGAATAGAAGTATTATCGATACTAAAATCCCCACCTTCTTCAAATACTTTTCCTTTGAATATAGCTTTCAGCATGCCCGGAGGTTCATCGCCGGTCTGAAGTTTGAATGGTATTCGAACAAAGCCCTGATCATTTAGCCGTCCTTCAAATATTTGTTCGTTTTCTGAAATAAACTCTTTGGAAGGATCGTCAAATGTCACGTCTTCATACTTTTGGAAAGTCGTTTTAGTGGGCACCAGCAATACCTCATAAGAAGCTTTCAGGTTTTTAGCGATTGCGCCATGAAGCCATCTTACATTTAGATTTCCATATTGAGTACCCTGATCCGCATACAGTCTGTCTTCATCAAATTTCAAATTAATTTTAAGCCGGTTGGGCTTTACGGTTTCAATTTTAATTTGTTTAGAAAAGGACGCCCCTCCTACCTTAACTTTTGCCATCCAATTGCCAGTTGGCGCATCTTTAGTAGTGGTTAGGTGAAAGGTATAAATACTCTTTAAAGAAGTAGATTGCACTGACCGTTTAAACAATTGACCCATAGGATTGTATAATTCCAGAATAACCGGATGATCTTTTGGTAATCTGTTTTGGATATCATCCAGGATAAATGATAAATGCAAGGTATCAGATGGTCTCCAAACGCCTCTTTCTCCATAAATAAATCCTTTTATTCCTTTTTGAATTTTACTCCCGGATACATTGAAATTGCTCAAGGATAGGGATGAACCATTATCCAATTTTAAGTAGCCAAACTGATTGTCTTTTTTAGCAATCAAAGTATGAGGAACCTGGTTTAATTCCAGTTCTATTTTACCCTCCTTATTTGAGATGGCAGAAGATATTAATTGTTGCTGATAGTCATATACTTCTACCCGGACGCCTTGCATAGGCGCGGTCGAGATGAGGCTGGTCGTAAATACAAATAGATTTCCCTGGTCAGCTTTTTTAGCAATTAAACCAATATCAGAAGCGAAAACGATTTTATGTGACCCATTATTTGCTATATAGTACGCTTCATGACAGGGATTGTCTCGCTCATTCCAATCATAATTATAGTAGTCGTCATAATCATCCCAATTTGTTTCTTCTTCGTAGTTCCAATCTTCCAACATCTCATTAGATACATTTTCTGATCCGGGACAGAAATATAGAGATTGTGACTTCCTGAAGCTTAACCTCACCTGGTAAAATGCACCCGGCTCAACTTCCACATAATCAGCAATATCAATGCTATATCGATTCCATTCATTTAAGTTAGTTGCACCCATAGTTGCCAGAGAGATGGTCTTTCTGACAACGGGTCTCCCCACTCTTCGCAACTGATAATCTCCACCAGGATCATTTACCTGTAAATATTGCAATACATTATTTTCAAATATGCGAACAATAGTCAGGTCAACAGCATTTAAACTTACTGCTTCAAATGGTACAATTAAACCCTCTGAGCTCGGCATGATGACCCCGTTATTGGCAGTAATCTTTACATCTGGTTTTAGCTCTGAAAAACGAATTAAACCCTCGTAATCCTTTTTCAATGAATAACCGGCTATATTTCTAATCGACTTGTCAATTGTTAAATTAACATCACCCGTCAGATTACTTGTCGCATAAACTTTCAATTCATTAAGATTTACAACAACGCGAGGTGCTGTTCCTACTGATAACATGACAAGTCCCCGAAGATTTTGCTTGTCATTTATCGGGTCAGAGAATTTTACCGAGATATATTTATCTCCAAATCTCATTACCCGCACTGAGGTGATTGTAAAATCATGCAGGGATGGAATTTCATAAGCTAACTCATCAATCTTATCAACTCCAATTACAGATCCATTCCATTCAATCTCGACAGAACCTTTATCATCAGTTCTGTTTATATGCTCTATAGAGAATTGATGAATATTCTGCCCAAATCCATGTTCATAGTTGATTGTGAGTGGATTGCCATTTTGTGTGGCAGAAAGAATTTTTTCAGCTTGTTCGTCAGCTACAAGATCAGCAGTTTGAATGGTACCGGTTATCTTCACTTTAGAAAGATCAGTGGCATTATACAATGAGATGCCTTCAATATTAACATCAAAGTTTTGGGGGATGCACTCAAAAGTAAATTTAAATTTTCCTTTTTCAGTTGGGACTTCAACAAGTTTATTTAAAAGAAATATGGTTTTATAACGCTGCCCGCTTCTAAGTTCATTTTCGGGTTTATATACAATGGTATTCTTGTCTTCCCATACGGCTTTACCTGTAAGAGCTGGATCAAATAAAAACAGATCCATGTCAATTTCTTTTCCCGGTTCCGCTATGGCTACCGGTTTCGTCAGCTTTACAGTTATTTCTGAATTTTTAGAAATAAATCCCGAAGTGTATGCAGAGACATATTCTACAAATAGCGTTTTTGGACTGCTAAATGTATCCTTTTCAGATTTCGAATCCTGTTTACAGGAAAAAATGTTGAGAAGGGAAAAAAGACAAAACAAATAAATAGTAAGCTTAGTATTCATGAGAAAATTAGAATTAAAGAATTGCTTTGGCAATTAAACTTTTTTTGATCAATTTATCCAGATTAGAAAGGTTAACTTTAACCGGATATTTATGCCCGTAAGAGAAATGAGTTTTATGATCTTTTTCTCTTTAATTCCATTGAACTAAATCAACAGCTTAAAAATATACGTATATTGATCTAACACCACCGCCATGATAAAAAACGTAAAAAATATTCTCTATCCGTTGGGAATCGTGATCTCCCTTGTATTTCTGTTGATTATAATCAATCAATTAGTATCATTTTATCATAATCTTTCTTCCATTCACCCAATAGTTGGTATCGTGGGTACATCACTTCTGGGCATAGTATTAGTTGGGTTACTCGCTATTCCTTTTATTCTTATCGCAAAATTACCGGCTCCACTCCCATTTCCGGACAACAACCAGGACCTTGAATTATATCAACAGAAGTTCAAAGAAAAGCTGGCGAAGCATCCTGTATCGAGGAAAAACAACCTGGATCCTCATAATCCAGAGCAGTTAAAGGTTATCGATGAGAAATTGAAAGAAAGGTCTGATAAGATCATTTTTGAGTCCGCATCAGCTGTATTTATTTCTACGGCAATTTCTCAAAATGGAAAATTAGATGCGTTTACAGTGATGGCAGCACAAGTTCGATTGATCTGGAAGGTTGCCCACGTTTATTGGCAGAGACCATCTCTGAAAAATCTCCAGCAACTTTACGCTAATGTCGCCATGAATGCGATGGCCGCTGCCAGCCTGGAACAAATCGATTTGTCTCAGCAGATTCAACCAATTCTCAATGCAATGCTGAAAAGCCCCGGGAAACATATTCCTGTCGTAGGGAATGCCGCACATATTATTACTGATTCGATTCTTGAAGGCACTGTGAATGCATTCCTAACTCTGCGTGTTGGAGTTCTTACCAAGAATTATTGTTTCCCCGAAGTTCGGACGGTGAATGAAATTAAGTCAAATTCATTTGTAGAAGCTTCTGTTCTATTGAGAACATTGGTTGTGAAATCATCAGCGAAGGTAGTCGAAGGAATATTGAAAGCTGGAAAGAATGCAGGCATTCAAACTTTTAAATCCGGTTACGGTGCTGTTGAAAAAGTTGTGAAATCTGCTAAAAGTGGTATAACAGGGCTCTTTACTCCTACTTCTAAAGATGTGGAAAATGAACAATAAAAAAGCCACCCCAATAAATCAGGATGGCTTATTATTAAAGATATTTTAGGTCTATCCTCCTGTGAGTGCTTTTATCTTTTCTTCGAGGGCATCAGCTTTATCTTTCATATTAAGCAGAAGATAAACCCCTTCCAGTGTCTCTAACAATTGAATTTCTTCATCAGGTTTGATTTCTACTGCTTTTTCAAAATATGGCAGCGCCCTTTCAAAATGAACATTAGCCCTGGCTGTATAATCTGCTTCCTGCTTTCTATATTCATCTAAAGAAAGATTATTTAATTCACTCTTAATATCTCTTCCCATATTATAATGCACAACACCGAGGTTATAATTAGCCTCATAATATTCAGGATTAAGCTCAATAGCTTTTTCATATTGAACTACAGCATTTTCCGGGTCTTCCTGCAAATCATATAAGTACCCTAAAAAATAATAGTATAAGGGGTTAGTAGGATCACTATTGATTGCTTCTTCAAGCTCCGATTTGGCTTCATCCACCCTTTCCATCAAAATAAGTGTGGTAATTTTTTCCTGAATCAGCTCATTGTTTTCCGGAAATTTCTCAATCCCTTGTGTTACAACTTTCAGTACGCTCTCCATATCCTCTTTTTCTGTTCTATAGAGATAAATCATGGTTTTATACGTATCGACATTTGCATCACCATTGTCTGCCAATTGCTGATAACACGCCAACGCTTCATCGATCATGTCGGCCTGTTGTGCTGCAACACCTCCATATAGCAAGGCTGTAGTATCTTTTGGATAAATCTTTAGAACTTTCATAAAACCTTCATAAGCTTCATTATAATTCCCTTCCTGATAAGCATTTGCACCGTTATTAAAGATTGTTCCATAAAGTATACTAATTTCCTGATCAGAGAAAATAACGTAAGATGAACTCTCTTTTTCCATGGATTTTACCTTATTAAAGGATTCCATGGCTATATCAAGGGCTTCTTCTCCTGCAAGATTTTTATAGTCTGTACTATCATCAAGGTAAATTGCTTTGTAGACTCTTCCTTTTAAATACCAGTTTTTAGCCGATCCACTGACTTTTCCTTTAGCATCAATTTTGAATGCTTCATCTATTTCAGCTTTTGCGATGTCTAATTTTCCCTGGGTCAAAGCTGTTTCAGCTTTGGAAGTTTTCCCTTTTGGTACATATTGGCCGTAGCTAAAGGCTCCTATGCTGATAAATAAAATTGCTAAGATTAACTTTTTCATTTGGATAAAATTGTGGTAAAAAATTTATTGATAGAAATAAAATCTAAAATTAATAATTTTTATTCTTCATTTTGCTCAATTTGGCCGTCTTTTTTATCATCATCACCAGAGTTGTCCTCTGATAGCTCATTTATTTCTTCGATATTTTCAAGTTTATGAATCGCTTCAACGGAGGAAATTTCATCATTCTCATTTAATCTGATGAGCTTAACCCCCTGTGTGGCCCGGCCCATTACCCTCAAATCCTTCACCTCCATTCTAATGGTAATCCCCGATTTATTGATGATCATCAAATTATCAGAATCAATCACTTTTTTAATGGAGACAAGGTGACCGGTCTTTTCAGTAATATTTAGAGTTTTTACTCCTTTTCCACCTCTTTTTGTAATTCTATAATCTGATACTTTCGAGCGTTTACCATATCCTTTCTGAGAAACTACCAACAAATCAGCGTCTTCCCGATCGATACAAACCATGCCAATTACCCTATCATCAGTTTTACCATCTATATAAATCCCTTTAACACCGGCGGCGGTTCTACCCATTGCCCTTACCTGTGTCTCGTGAAAATGAATGGCTCTCCCTGATTCCACGGCAATGATGATGTGGTTATTCCCATTTGTTAATTTAACTTCTAATAGCTTATCCCCTTCATTGATCGTGATCGCGTTGATGCCATTTTGCCTGGGACGTGAATATGCTTCCAGGGAAGTTTTCTTAATTGTACCCTTCCTGGTACACATTATTATAAAATTATTGTTGATATAGTCCTCGTCCTGGAGACTCTTAACATTTATTACTGCTCTTACAGAATCACCCGGCTCAATGCTTATTAAATTTTGTAAAGCTCGGCCTTTTGCTGTTTTACTGCCTTCCGGAACTTCATATACTTTTTTCCAGTAAACCTTGCCGTAATTTGTAAATATTAGCAAGGGGTTATGTGCGGTGGCAACAAACAAGTGGTCGGTGAAATCATCATTTTTGGACCCTGCACCTCTACTGCCTACACCACCTCTACCCTGGGTTCTGTATTCAATTAAAGGTGTTCTTTTTATGTAACCCTGATGTGATACAGTAATGACCATTTCTTCATCAGGTATGATATCTTCTATGTTAATATCATCTGCGCTGTGAATTATATCAGTTCTTCGTTCGTCGCCATATCTCTCTTTAATTACGCTTAGTTCCTCCTTGATGATTTCCATCCTAAGCTCTACCTTGTCGAGAATCTCCTTTAACTCATTAATTATTTTAAGAATTTCTTCGTATTCTTTTTCGATCTTTTCTCTTTCAAGACCTGTAAGCCTCTGGAGTCTCATATCCAATATTGCCTTCGCCTGAATTTCGCTGAGGTCAAATGTGCTCATCAATCCTTCTCTGGCAGTATCAGGGTCTTTAGAACTTCTTATAAGTGAGATTACTTCATCAAGATTGTCGAGTGCTATCAGATAACCCTGCAATATATGAGCTCTTTTTTCTGCTTCTTTCAACTCATATTCTGTTCGTCTTACCACCACTTCATGACGATGATCAACAAAGTATTTGATCATTTCCATGAGGTGGAGCGTTTGCGGTCTTCCTTTTACAAGGGCCACATTGTTTACTCCAAATGAAGATTGAAGTTGAGTATATTTGAAAAGATTATTTAAAACTATATTTGGAATAGCATCTTTTTTAAGATCATATACAACACGCATTCCATCCCTGTCCGACTCATCTCTGATATCAGAAATCCCTTCAATTTTCTTTTCATTAATCAAGGCGGCAGTTTTCTCTATCATGGTTGCCTTGTTCACCATATAAGGGATTTCAGAAACGATTATTTGTTCTTTCCCGGTTTTTGTTTGATCGAAATGGGCTTTTGCCCTCAGCACAACTCGTCCTCTTCCAGTTTCAAATGCATTTAATACACCCTGATAACCATAAATAATACCACCAGTTGGAAAATCCGGGGCAGATATATGGGTCATCATTTCCTTAAGCTCAATGTCATTATTATCTATGTACGCAATAATTCCGTTGATAATTTCTGTCAGATTATGAGGGGGCATATTGGTCGCCATACCAACAGCAATACCTGACGCTCCGTTTAAAAGAAGGTTTGGTAATGCAGCTGGAAGAACGGTCGGTTCTTTTAAAGAATCATCAAAATTGGGTTGAAAATCAACAGTGTTTTTGTTGATATCATTGAGCATTTCTTCTGAAATTCTTTTAAGCCTGGCCTCAGTATATCGCATGGCTGCCGGAGAATCACCATCAATCGAACCAAAGTTTCCCTGACCATCCACCAAAGGATATCTCAATGACCATTCCTGAGCCATTCTCACCATGGAGTCATACACCGAGGAGTCTCCATGTGGATGGTATTTTCCTAATACTTCACCTACGATTCTCGCAGATTTTTTATACGGCCGGTTGTAGCTTACACCCAATTCCAACATCCCATATAATACCCGTCTGTGAACAGGTTTTAAGCCATCTCTAACATCTGGCAATGCTCTTGAAACGATTACCGACATCGAATAATCGATGTAGGCACCCCTCATTTCATCTTCAATATTTATTGGGATAATATTTTCTCTTGATTCTTCTAACATAGGTATGTTTTCGATTCCTAAAAATTCGGCGCAATTTAATCAAAAAATACGATAGTGTTATGGTATGAATCAATTTTCAGGCCAGAAATGAAACAATAAAATCAGGAGATAGGTTAAAGTGTTATTGAACAGTGAGTTATATTAATTATTTCCATTAATTTTTCTCCTGTTTTTCCACTTATATTGATTGAGATTTGGGTACAATTCACCAATTTTTGGATTTTGTTTTTTGAAGAAAGGCTGGCCTCTGAATTCACGTCCGCCATGGACGTGTTTTAGCTGTGTCTGACAAGCTTTGACAGGACATCTACGAACCTCCGGAAGCTTCATTCTTACTCCAAAACTCAAATATAATGCCGGCTGGTTATGCTGAAAAATTACTGATGCGGGAGCACCAGATCCGTCATTCTGAGAAATTGTCATATTATAACTTTTGAAATCGAAAGAAGGTCTTAGAAATATCCAAAAATATTCGGAAAACTCATATTCAATCGGGAATCCTAAATTGAAATATACGCCATTTTGAAGTGCGCTTTTATCATACTCTTTACCATATTTCACTTTTCCAATTTGAAAATCCACATAATAATCCCAGCCCAGAATATGATAAACTTTTGCACCGGCAGTGAAAAAATATCTTATCATGGAAGTTGTATTGAAATTCGGAACATATGGATAGGTCCCCTGACCTTTGGGATTAAGTTTATTTAATCCATGTAATTCATAGATAAACCCTCCGCCAATCCTAAATCTGTCAATATCGAAATGAAGACTGACATTCAGAGGAATATTAAAACCACTTCCTCCATATTTTATTTCTGAAGTATCTGAATATAAAATATTGCTTTCCCCGCCAACTACCTCCGTTCCTGTTACAATTGATGGAGCATTCAACCAATCAACTACGCCGGTATAGTCAACACTATTTCCAGTTTGTGTGTAGTCTCCCAGCATTATTAATTTATCAGGAGTTTCCAGCACATCAGAATTTACTACATGACTGTAAAATGTTCTGCCGTATCCTACAGAAACATCCAATGAAAAATTATTCAGGAAAGCTCTGAAAGGACTGGCCTTTTTAATTTTATCTCCATTCCAACCCTGGTAGGAATGTTGGTATGGATTAAATGCCTGACCAAAGACAAAATTGGTGCAAAAGACCAGAGCGGCTGAAATTATAATATGATAGAAATGCCTACGCATTAAGTTTTGTCAATTTTTTAAAGTCAAAAATAAGAATGATAATGAAAATATTTGATACAAATATCCCAATATAAGGTACAACGCCCCCTTATATGAATATTTAATACCATTCCGCCATATTTATTGTTGAATAAACAACAAATTTGCACTTTTAGACGTAACAAAGTTAAATTTTATTATCAGCTTATTTTATTATTTCATTTTCAAAATTGAAAGTTAAAATATGCCATTATTGAAAAGTAACTTTTACCAATGGATGACGGACATTTTTCTGGCATTTTTTAAACTTTATCAATGATCCATCTTAGTAACATTATAAAATCATATGAAGTTGGAGGGCATACTCTACAGGTATTGAAGGATGTAAATCTCGAAATAGAAAAAGGAGAATTAGTTTCAATAATGGGATCGTCTGGTTCCGGAAAATCAACTATGTTAAATATTCTTGGAATATTAGATGGTTATGACTCAGGAACTTATAAGCTAAATAATACATTGATTAAAAACCTTTCTGAAAGAAAAGCCGCATATTACCGAAACCAATTTATTGGATTTGTTTTCCAGTCATTCAACCTGCTTTCCTTTAAAAATGCTATGGAGAATGTAGCGCTCCCACTCTACTATCAGAAGGTAAGTCGAAAAAAGAGAAATGCCAGAGCTCTTGAATATCTCGAAATGGTGGGCCTCCATGAATGGGCTCATCATATGCCGTCGGAATTATCAGGAGGACAAAAACAAAGAGTTGCAATTGCAAGGGCTCTTATATCCAATCCAAAGGTGATTTTGGCCGATGAACCAACCGGGGCGCTGGACTCCAAAACCACGATGGAAGTGATGAATATTTTTAAAGATGTAAATAAAAATGGCATGACGGTAATAATTGTTACGTATGAAAATGAAATTTCAGAGCTAACTGACCGGGTTATTTTATTAAAAGATGGTAGAATAATTAATCGGGAAATTGAATTCGCTTACTAAGCATCGTCAGCTATGTTCGATATAGATAAGTGGCAGGAAATTTTATTTACCATCCGGAAAAATAAGCTTCGGACTTTTTTAACTGCATTTAGTGTAGCCTGGGGTATTTTCATATTGATGATACTTCTCGGGGTAGGAACCGGTCTTCAGCGCGGTGTGGAATACGATTTCAGGGATGATGCAATCAACAGTATCTGGATTCGCCCCGGACAAACCGGCAAACCCTATAAAGGAATGAAACCTGGAAGGAGACTCACCTTAAAATCCGAAGATTACCAGGAAATCCGGGAGAAGGTTAAAGGAATAGAATACGCCGCTTCCAGATTTAATTGTTGGGGAAATTTTACCATAAGGTATAAAGACAAATTTTCATCTTTTAATGTGCTGGGCGTAAGTCCGGAAATGATGTACCTGGAAAAACAGAGACCTGTTTTGGGAAGGTATATCAACGACCTGGACATGAAAGATCGGCGAAAAGTTACAATAATTGGTACAAAGGTGGCAGAAGGTTTATTTGAGAAAGGTGAAAATCCCGTTGGCAAATGGATCGATGTTCGAAGTATAAAATACCTAGTGGTTGGAGTTTATGAAGACAAGGGAGATGAAGGTGAAATGAAAGATGTATTGATTCCGTTGACCACCGCCCAGCTGGCATATAATGCAAAAAACACCGTACATACCATTATGTACACGGTGGGTGATGCTTCAGTAAAGGAGAGCAAAGCCATGGCAGAGCAAACCCGTGAAATATTGTCTAAAAAATACCGGTTTGATCCGACAGACGAGCGTGCTGTATTTATCTGGAATAACGTTGAGAACTTTCAAAAATTTAGAAACCTGTTC
>JAJRQT010000235.1 GCA_024280115.1 Bacteroidota bacterium
AGCCTGTTTCCGTTTAGTCTGACATTGCAAAGCTAAAGAAGATTTTAAAATATGATTATTTTTAGAAAAATAACAGCCTCCTTTTTGTCCACTTGAACCAATCGACTCTAAAATAGCCTACTTTTTGTCCATTATACCGGAATGGATCTAAATCTGTATTATGGAATAACTTCAGATTAATTTAAAAACTGAATCACTAAAAAGTTTAAATGCAAATAATAGTGATTTTATATCAACAAAATAACATCATAAAATATATGTATTTATAGTGCTCGCTTGTGAAAAATAATTTAATTACGATAGGCAAATAGGAATACAACCCTAGACCGTCCTGGAAAATTGGGGCTTATCACCTTGCTTCTTCATCAGGTAGTAATCAAAATTCATCGCGATATTCCTGATCAATAAACGCCCGATATCCGTGACTTTTAATTGTTTTTCACCTAGTTTAATCAAACCATCTTCCTCCAAAGACTTTAAACTAAGAAGTGCATCGGCAAAATAATTATCAAAATCAATGCTATATTTCGACTTGAATTTGGATTTATCTAACCTGAAATTACACATCAATTCTGTAATTACTTCTCTTCGCAATTGGTCGTCTTCGTTGAGCGTGACGCCACGCATGATGGGAAGTTGGTTGTTATCAAGCGCTTTGTAATAGTCATCCAACTTTTTATAATTTTGGACATAAATATCTGATAGCATCCCAATACCAGTGATTCCGATAGCAATAAGATTGATTCCCGCATGGGTGGAATAACCCTGAAAATTCCTGTACAATGTTCCATTTTCCATGGCGATGGTCAGCTCATCGTCCGGTCGTGCAAAATGGTCCATCCCGATATAGACATATCCCGCATCATTGAGCTTTTCAATGCTCAGCTTCAACAACTCAAGCTTTTGATCCCCGGTCGGCAACCAGTCTTCTTTGATGAGCTGCTGGTGTTTGATCATATTTGGCAGATGGGCGTAATTAAATACAGCCAGCCGGTCCGGATTCATTTTTAAAACTTTATCAATGGTTTCAGAATATGTACTTAGATTTTGGTATGGCAACCCATACATCAGATCCAGATTTATGCTTTTAAAACCCAGCTCCCTTGCCCAATTTACAGCATTCCTGGTAATATCTTCTGGTTGTATGCGATTGACCGCCTTTTGAACCACAGGATCAAAATCCTGGATGCCCATGCTGCATCGATTAAAACCAGCTTCACTTAAAGCGACCATATGATCCCGGGTAAGCTCCCTGGGATCGATCTCCACTCCTACCTCAGCATTTTCGCTAAAATCAAAATACTCATGAATAATATTTCCTAATTGCCTGATTTGAGTTGGAGAAAGGTGTGTTGGTGTGCCTCCACCCCAGTGTAGTTGTCTGATCTTTCTATCGTCATCGATATGCTGTTTCAGCAGTTTAATTTCCTTCCCGAGATATTCAATGTATTGTTCAATCTTATTTTGATTTCGGGTCACCATCATATTGCAACCACAGAAATAACAAAGTGTATCACAGAAAGGAATGTGGAAATATAGCGAAAGATCTCTGTCTTCAATATTGGTATTATCATTCTTGATATGATCGAGATACTCCTTTGCCCCAATACCATCATGGAAATAGGGCGCAGTCGGGTAGCTTGTGTATCTTGGCCCAGCTTTATTGTACTTTTTCAACAACTCAATGTCAACCGGTATTTTAGTGCTTATTCCCATTGTTAATTTTATATTTCGTTCCCTGCGAAATTTAATTATTCTATTGTTCAAATGTTTATATGAATAATGTTAGAACTTTAAAAACGATTTATCTTTTTCTATCATTTATGCATTAACTCATTCTATCATTATCTTAATTATCCGTATCCAACTCGTAAATGCTGAGAATCATCTCTACTTGCTTCCTGTATTGCTCAGGGTCATGCGCTACCTTCTTTAAAGATTTAACATGTTGTCTTACAACTTTGTTAATAATACTTTCGGTCAAATTATTAATTTCTGCTTTATATCCATTTTGAGGTAGCTTTGCCTTAAGGCGATCAATTTCATTAAGCCTGAGTATATCCAGCTTCTTCTTGAGCCTTCCAACCACAGTATTCATGGAATTCATGGATACCCATTTCTGAAATTCGCCAACAAAATCATTAATGATTTTCAATGATTTTGGGATTTCCTTTTTGCGCTTTTCCAGGTTGGATTTCACAATTTCATGAAGATCATCCAGGTTATATAAAAATACGCCATCGATATGATCAATAGCAGGGTCTATATCTCTTGGAATGGCCAGGTCTATTAGAAAAATCGGACGGTGATGTCTTTTTTTAGAAATAGGTTTTATGATATCTGATGTCACCACATATTCTTCACTCGAGGTAGCGGAAATCACAATGTCAGCTTCAGCCAGAACCTCTGAAAGATCATCGAGTTTATACGCTTTTCCATTGAGTTTTTCTGCTAAATCCACTGCTCGTGCATATGTTCTGTTGACCACATTTATATTTTTTACACCATTCTCCTGGAAATGGTAAGCAGCCAATTCAGCCGTTTTTCCTGCCCCTACAAGTAAAACATTTTTATCCGTGAGGTTGCTGAAAATTTTCCTCGCCAGTTCAACCCCTGCAAAACTAATAGATACGGTGCCATCAGAAAGAAAAGTCTCGTTATGAACTTTTTTCTTTGCCTGCATGGCAAAATTGAACAGTTTGTTGATCATGGTATCAGTTCCGTTGAGATCGTGTGTGAGATCATAACTGTCCTTCACCTGCCCTGTGATTTGCTGTTCGCCGATAATTTGCGAATCCAACCCGGACAAAACTTTAAAAAAATGCTCGACTACATCGACATCCTGAAGTCCATATGTAATATCTTCATTTGTATAATCCGTGCATTTTTTAAATTCGTTTAGCCAGGATTTTATGTGTTCAATTGTCGATTCGATATTATTGTTACTCACATAAATCTCAGTGCGGTTGCATGTAGAAAGTACCATGCATCCGTCAGCATGAATATTTTCGACAATATGCTTTACCGTAGCTCTTTGTTCATCGTCGCTAAGCGCTACTTTTTCCCGTACCTCCACAGGAGCTGTTTTATGCGAAATACCAATTAATCCCAATGGAATTTGGTCACTCATCTCTATTCGTTTTTAATTGAACTTATGGAAAGATTCAGACATGTAAATGATTATTCCTCCACCTACAATTAATATTAAAAAGCCATATAATGAAAGGTTGGCCATTTTTTCTCCTCTCCATTTTTTCACGCTTGTTACTATAAATCCAACTACATATAAAATCCATACAGCATCAGAAACAATTACTTTTATGTCTTTAGGCCAGAATTCCCCAATCATTACAAAAGCCTGGTAATGGCCAAGGAGAATTCCTATTCCCAATAATACAATTCCGGTAACCACGGATCGCAAACTCATCTTTTCCAGGTAATTAAGCGCTGGTAGCTGCATAAATAAATTCCCGAGTTTCCTCTTTTTAAGATTGTTATTCTGGATAATATACATGAGGGCATATATCGCAGCCAGGGAAAGTGCAGTATATCCAATAATAGACAAGGAGGCATGTATAGCAAAAGTTTTATTTGTGAGTAATTCATTAGTTTCAGGTTCCCAGCTCATATTTAAGGTGGATAGTAACTGAAGAATCAGTGCGAAAAACAATATAAATAAACCCGCCCCCCTGTTTTTCAAGCCTAACTCGCTGATCATATAAACCAGTAAAATTGAAAATGTTATAAATGCATAAGTATCATGCGTGTTAGATAGCGGCATGGTACTTAGCGCAATATTTCTCGTGATGATTTCGATAATGTGGAAGACAACCAGAACCAAAAGGATGGGTGTTGTTTTATTGACCAATGACTTATTTTTTTCTGAAAAAATCAGGTAATACACATAAATCACCATCAGGTATAAAACCGGTAATGAATAACTAATAATTTGGCTTAAAACCTTCATTCCTAAAAAATTAAATTGAAACCTTATTGCAAATTTAAGACTTCTTTATATTGATTATCCTTTATTGCCGAAAAAAATACGCTCCAATATTATTTTGGAGCTCTAATGACTTTTTACTTTATCCAATGATTCATAGTTATTTCAGTCAATTGCAAAAAATCATGCGGCAAAGGATATTAAAAATATAAGAAAAACAAATGACTTTGATCATAACATTAGATGATTAATTGTGTCTCAAAGCTTTACCTGCTCCAAATATTTCAGGAAAAAGAGGATCTTCTTTTCGTCTTTTTTCTCAAAGAGAAATGGTCTTACGTCTTCTGCCATTTCCTGCATATTCTGTGCGGTACATTTATCGATAATTTGTTGCCGTAGATCATCGGGATTATTAATACTCAGTTTCATATTGAGGTATTCGTAATTAGGAACCTGTCCTTGTCCGAGTAGAAATACAATATCAAAAAAATTCCTTCCTTTATTTCTTTTTCGGTTTAATACGGCATAGAATTTTTGAGCCAGCAATATATCTTTTGGTGTAGTATTAATTTGAGTAAACACATCAAACTTCAGGGCAATCAGATTTAGAAAAATTTAACATCCTGTACTTTGGTCTGTGAGCCACAGACTGCGGTATTTTTATTTAATTGCTTTAAACCCAATTACCCTACCGGGTTAGTATAGGCAATGAAAATCATACAATATTTACAAAAAGGAATTCCTGAGTACAATTTAAGATTTGCAATATCAACTGTCAAAATCCGGGTTATTCACCCCATTCTGTGTCTCAACATTCAGGCTTTCTAATTTCACAGAATTCTTCTTAAAATGATTTAAGAGGGAGAAGTCAAAATAAAATCCTGATCATTTCAGCAAATTATCCCATCATAATATCCTGGTTGTGCCCAAACAAGGTTTGAAGAATTGCCAAGATGGGCAAGTCTGTTTTCCAATTCTTTTTTATTCAACCTTGCCTGCAATCCTTTCCCGTAATTTTTAGCGATTTCAAGATTTTGATTTAACGGATCCATTCCTGTCATACTCATCAAATTCACAGCTACCCCGGGAAGTTCCCAATTGTATTGAAGCAGTTCGTCAGGCTTTGCAACGCCTTTATCAATAATATTTCTCATAATTTTCATGGAGATTACACCGAGATTCTTTTCGCGGGCTGCGGGTAAGGCCTTCTGGACAAAATCCCCATATTTGGTTGCGTTCATCGCCAATAAGGTCACATCAAATTCAAGTTTTTCAATCAATTCTTTTGATCTTTCAGCACTATCCATACTCGAGAATCCTACATACCTGACCATCTTCTGATCTTGAAAATCTCTCACGAGTTTGTAAACTCCATCTTCAATTTTTGCAACATCATCATCGGGTTGAATGGTATGAATCAGTAAAACATCAACGTGATCAGTTTTTAACCTGGTAAGGCTGCGTTCAAACTCCGCTTTCGCCTTTTCGATATCCCGATCATGGATTTTAGTCAATAAAAAAATGTCTTTTCTCATACCCGGGATTACCCTTCCCAACCTTTCTTCACTTGATACAGGTTCCTTTTCTCCATAAGTAGAAGCAGTATCAAAATAATTAATGCCTGAATTGAAGGCGTGCTCAAAGTGAGGCTCCCATTCACCATCCGGCATTTTCATAAATTGCGATCCACATCCATATCCAAGAATAGATATCTTTTCTCTTGTTTTTCCAAGCACTCTCATCGGCATGCCATTTTTTCCGGTCATGGTGTCTGATGTTGAGCAATTAGTTAATAATCCTCCTGCTGAAATAGCCGCGACGGCAGTTGAAGAAGTTCGGATGAAGTTGCGTCTTGAGATATTCTTTTCCATGATTTAGTCGTCTTGTGTTTATGAAATTTTATACAATTTATAATAATATGAACTGAATATCAATTGATAAATGTTTATAGTTGAACACTTCATGGAATTGGGTGCCAATAATTAATTATTAAACATATCTTTACGGATAGTTTTTAAAAGCTGCAACAATCAGAGGTTTTGTTGTGTAGGATGGCATGAAATAATGAAAAAACCAAAAATATACAGACTTTTTCTTTTTCCAATTTTATGGATTTGGGGGGCAAGTTCAATGGCCCAAAATAACCAAAAGACTGTCACTTATGACCAAACCATTCAGATAATTTCCAATCTTTCTGATGTAGTTTCTCAACGCGCTGAGATGAAGTCAGCAGAACAGTTATTGCAGGAAAAAATCGGCGGATTCAGGTTTCATTTGCTTTGGGACCATGAAAATTCCCAATTGTTATACAAAACTCATGATGGGCAGATGAATGATGCCAGACCGATCATCGATCAGGTCAGTGATTATCTGGAAAAGAACCCCGATCGTATAATTACTTTTTTTCTCGATCTTGATTTACCGGTTGATACGTTAAAAAAAGTATTTGACAAAACAGGAATAATAAAATATTTTCATAAGCAGCCAATTGGGGAAGACTGGCCAACTGTTAACGAAATGTTACAGTCGAAAAAAAGGATTGTAATTTTTACCATGGAATCAATTTTCAATAAACCGGATTGGTTGCATTATATCTGGGATTATGCCGTGGAGCCATATTTTTCACTTTTTGAAGCTCCGAATTTTTTAGGCGAATTTTTGATGGGTGATCCAAAAAATGATCTGCTCATCATCAATGATTTCAACATTCCTTCCAATAAAATAGAGAAGGACCCGGTTTACATCATCGATCAAAACACCAATCACTATTTGCTAAGCCATTGCCTGACAATTTGGAGAAATACAGGCAAGGCACCTAATTTTATCTTTTTAGATCAGTACAATGAACGGATGCAGGGTATTGTCGATAATCTTAAATCTTTCCACACAATAAAAGGCAGACTTACTTATAACCGGGAGACGATTAATTATATCGGTTGGGAGGGGAGAGAAAACTGCCAGACAGGTGGTAAGTATAATTTTCCCATAGTTCCCGGCGATAAAATTTCACTGATTCCAAATGCTCCGGGGTTCAGTTTCACTCCTGAATCCGTATTTTTTAATGAGCCAAATATATCCTTAACCCAGAATTTTATAGCCAATCCTCGAGAGATCACAGATGGACTTACCACCTATTATCCTTTTGAAAAAGAATCCTTTGACGAGAGTTTAAATAAAAATCACGGGAAATCTGCGCGTGTAGATTTCATCAGTGATCAACAACGCGGAAAAGTAGCTCGATTTGAAGGTAAAAGCTATATCGTACTTCCCAAAGCAGAGAAACTAAATCTGCGCAATCATGCATTTACAATTGGTGCATGGGTCAAACTCGATTCCAATGAAAACCTTGATAATTCCATATTGGGCACTACAGTAAGATCTTACCAGGAAGGCATTCATTTTACAATCCGGGAAAACAAACCCTATTTTGGGTTTTATGCCAATGATGTACAGGGTAATACAAAGCTGGAGGAAGGCGTTTGGTATCATGTTGTCGCGAGATATAATAAACTTAATGGAGAACAAGCCATTTATGTGAATGGGAAACTTGACAATAAATCACTGGGGCATCCGCCTTACCAGGGGAAGGAAGATATCATCATCGGTAATGCGTCCTTTGGATGGAGGGCATTTTTCAATGGTGAAATGGACGATGTGACTTTATGGAACCGACCATTGGGTGATCAGGAAATTTTTAACCTGGCTATGGATGTTGCACCAATTCATCTGTTAAAAGGAAACAAGGTCAATTTATTATTGCCTACCAGTTTAGCAGCTTTTCTGATTTTACTCCTGGTTGGAATATGGATTTACAGGCAAAAATCTAAGAAATCTCAGGCTAGCGCAGAAACCAATCAGGGTAAATCTCCTAGTAATATCAGCGAAAATACATATACTGACAGCAAGCTTCGAAACGCTGAAAAGCGCAAAAATGTTATCCGGCTTTTTGGCTCATTCAAAGTGCTCGACAGGGATGGGAAAGACATAACTCAGGATTTCACTCCAAAAATCAAATCCTTGTTTTTAGCGATTTTGCTTTATTCAACAAAATCAAAGAATGGCATCACCACTGAAGAACTCACGGATATTGTCTGGCCGGAACATACCTATAAAACTGCCAAGAATAGCAGGGGAGTTACTATCAGAAAACTCAGACTCATTCTAGAAAAAATCAACAACGCAGAAATTGTTTTTCAACGAGATCGATGGTCTGTAAATCTTTCCAAGGAGACTTATTGCGATTATATTGAATGTATGGCTTTATTGGAAAAGCCTCAATTCAACAGCCTGGATTATTATTATAAACTGTTCCTGATTGTAGAAGATGGACAAATAGTGAAAAATGAGAATTATGAATGGATGGATGATATCAAAGGTTATGTGGATTATCGTGTGATAGATATCTTGCTGAAATACATTGGCTTGCTGGATCATGAAAAAAATGCTGATCTGATTCTGAAAATCATCGATAGAATTCATATTTCTGATCCGGTCAATGAAAAGGTTTTTGAGTTGAAGGTAAAAATTCTGCGCTCCCAGGACAATTATAACTATGCCCGATATTGCCACGAAACCTTTTCCAAAAACTTCATGGATTTTTATGGCCAACCCTACCAAAAGTCTTTTGAGGAAATTACGAATACGATGAATAATTGATTACCTTTAATTTGATAAATTATTTTTTTGCAAGTGCATCCCCAATTTTTAATTATGAGAATTACACTAATTCTATTTTCTGTATTTTTCCTCTCCTTTTGTACCAATTCTGTGCAAAAACAAAATACAGTTTCAAAACTGAAATTACTCATCCTGAGCGGAAGCAACAATCATGAATGGAAGAAGACCACACCCCAGCTTCAAAAGATGTATCTCAAAAGTGGAAGATTTGAAGTAACTACAACGGAAGCGCCAGATACCCTCAACTACGATGACTTCAGACAATTTGATGCTATTGTGAGCAATTGGACGGCCTGGCCGGAACACGATTATAGGTGGCCAAAATTGACAGAAGACGGTTTGATGCGATACATTAAAGAAGGCGGTGGATTTGTACTTTTTCATGCCGCCAGTGCTACATTTTACGATTGGCCGGAGTATCATGAATTGGTGGGATCGACATGGGGAGATAGCACTGCTCATGGTAAAATCGTTCCACACAAAATTGTTTTTAGAGATATGGAGCATTCCATCACCAAAGGGATGGCTGATTTCTGGATTACAGATGAATTGTGGGTGCATTCCGGAACACAGCCAAAGCTGAAAATCCTGGCGGAATCTTATTCCAATCCCAAAAATAAAGGAAGGGGTATGATGGAACCGGTTGTGACCTGGAATACCCTGGGAAGTGGCCGCTGCTTTCACAACATTCTTGGCCACAATGTACGGGCAATGAAAAATACCGGTTGGGAAACGCTAATGTTAAGAGGAACAGAATGGGCTGCAACAGGAGAAGTGACCATTCCAGTTCCAACAGAGTTGGACACCGAAAAGAATAAAAAATCCGAAGATTTCTCCTGGCAGAAAACTGACACAACCTTAACCTTAATTAAAGGCGCTGGCATCATTTGGCAGTATAATTTTAATACTCAAAAGGGCAAACCATTTTTTCATCCAGTCAACATTGGAGCCTCTACCCTTACCTCGCTGAGCCCTGCCGACCACCCCTGGCATCTTGGGATTTGGCATTCATGGAAATATATCAATGGCATCAACTACTGGGAATATGAACGGGGAGATGGGATTGAACCCTGGGATTTCAAAGGAGTATCAGAAATCAGGAATATTGAATTTGAAAAAGGAGATGATTTCTCGTGTAAAATCAATTTACAAATAGCCTATCACGAAGCCGGTGGGCCTGATTTATTGACCGAAGAAAGAACAATAACAATTTCAGCACCCGATCAAAATGGTTTGTTTTATATCGATTATAATTTTCAGCTTACGGGATTGGCAGACGAGGTCATCCTCAACAGGACCCCGCTCGAAGACGAGGAAAACGGAAAATCCTGGGGCGGATATGCAGGTCTATCTGTTCGGTTCAGCCAGGATTTGTGGGAACCTACCTTCATCAACCCTGATGGGTCAACGGATAAAAACCACGGAAAATCCATGAAATGGAAGTATTATGGATTGAAAGACCTACTTGGAGAAAACCTAGGTATTTCGATATTTGATCATCCCGAAAACTTGAACTATCCAACCCCTTGGTTTATTGTGGAAGATGAGAAAGAACCATTTTATTATTTTAGCCCTGCACCTATTTTTTATGGGCCACATGTAATGAAGAAAAATGACAAACTAAAACTAAGATATAGACTGAAACTGTATAAAGGTGAAGTTTCAAAAGAAACACTAACCATGGATTTTAAAGGCTTTTTATGAGGAAAGAAGGTTTGAGGGTTTAAAGGTTCAGGGGTTAGTAAACCGTTGAAAGCTACTGACGCAAGTCTTTGACTTGTGCCTAAACAATGAAAAGTAGAGTTTTTAACTCGGGAAATATAGCAAAAAGATCAAATATGAGCGTAAAATTATCCAGGTCACAGATTTATCCACCGAGGAGGACCTTACAAATCATTTGTAAGCACAAGTCACAGACTTGTGCCAGGTATTCATTTAATATCAGGAACCGTGAACCAATAAACCGTTGAACCTCTGAACCTTAATTTTAAATACTAACGAAAATATTGAACTAATGAAAAGACGAACATTTTTAAGCAATGCCGGCAAAGGATTAGCAATTGGCCTCACAGCGCCAACCATATTATCCTCCTGTGCAAAAGGAACCAACGATATTATGGTTGGCCACATAGGAGTTGGAAGCATGGGACAAGGGGTCCTGAAGAGTTGGCTGATGCCTGTTGCGGAAACATATCAGGTTGCTACATGTGACCCGTTTCAAAACAGGCGCGATGGAGCTGCAAAGTTCGTGGATCAAACATATAAGGAGAAAGAAATAAAGGCCCCTAAATGTAAGTCATATCTTGATTTTGAAGAACTTTTGGATAGGCGCGACATTGATGCAGTATCCATCACCACACCCGACCATTGGCATGTCCCGGCTGCTATTAAAGCTGCAAGAGCAGGGAAACATATTTTGTTGGCCAAGCCTCTTGGATTAAGCTATCCGAATTATAAAATCCTGGAGAAGGAAGTAAAAGCAAATGGTGTGAAGTTTCACTATGGCACCCAACAACGGGCCATGAGTCATATGAAGATGGCCGTTGGCATGGTACAGGACGGTAAAATTGGCGAAATAGAACGCATCGAGGTTTGGGCACCCGGTAAAAATCCTGTTGAATCACCACAATGCCATGAAGTACCTGTGCCTGACGATTTTGATTACGACAAGTGGTCAGGGCCTGCACCATTAAATCCATATTGCCCGGACCGTGTGACAAATAATAGTTCCTGGTTTCAGTGGGATTACAGCATTGGTTTTTTGGGGGGATGGGGAGCGCACCCGCTTGATATTATGATCTGGGCATTGAAAGACCAAATGGATGGTGAATACACGTGTGAAGGCAAAGGAACCTTCTGGGAGCCAGGTGGGATATACAACAACATCTATTCCTGGGACCTGAACTACGCATACAAATCCGGTATTAAATTACGATTTATGAGTACCGATATTGTTGAGGCAAAGGATGTCTGGCATTACCGAAAAGCAAAAGAAGGCAATACAACTACATTTTTTGGATCAAAGGGATGGCTTTCTGTTGGTCGCCACAGCGCTGAGTCAAATATTCCTGAGCTTAGAAAAAAACTTGATGGGTTTCCAAGGGACGCGAAAAATGGACGTATCAAATATGATGGCAATAAAACAGGGCAAGAGTTTATTGATGTGATCAAGGGGAGAATAAAGGAAACTAACCCACTTGATGAAGCCATCCTGTCTGACTGTATAAGCCACATGGGCAATATAGCCATTCGCACAGATCGTAAAATCACCTGGGATCCGATGAAAGGTAAAGTTGTCGATGACAATGAAGCAAATAATTGGTTTGTGCGTGAGATGAGGCAACCCTACAGGGTTTAGCGTAACCCACCTATTATCGGATAATACATTATTATAAAATAAATAAAGTTTGAAATGTCAAGTAAATATACCATTGCTGTCAACATGGAGTTTGTGCGCAGCGCCGATAAATCATTTGTTGATGGAGTAAAAATTGCTGCCGGCCTTGGATACAAATATGTAGAGCCCATGGTGCATACTGGCTGGGAATTGCTCAGCGAAGTAAATTATTTCCATTCTTTTTATATGGAAGAAGACCCGCTCTTAATGAAAGAAATATGTGATGCACAAGGCATAAAAGTCGGCAGCCTCAGCGGGCACAGTCCTTTGATGAAGCCGGAAGCAGCTATCCCAAGATTAACGAGGGCGATCGTTCTGGCTGCTTCAGTCGGAGCTAAATTCGTAAATACCGACGAAATGGTAAAGTCCGATTGGATGACCGATGAAGAGGCGCATCAGGCAATGTATTATACCTTGCGCAAAATTGAGATGGTGGCCCGAAGGCATCAGGTGTATGTGTGTATCGAACCTCACGGGATTTATACTAAAACCGCTGCGGGATTACTGAAAATTGTTAACCTTATAAAATCTCCATGGATCAAAGTCAACTGGGATACAGGTAATTCGTACCTCGCCGGCATTGAAGATCCCTATGAAGGATTGGAGATGGTGAAGGACGATGTGTACCATGTGCATGCCAAGGATATCAGCATGGAGCAGAGCGAAAGTGCACGGGGGAAAGTTACCGGAACCCCGGTAGGTTGTGCCTGCGGTCAGGGTGTCGTGGATTGGAATAAGGTATTGGATATATTGGATCCCCTGGACAGGGAAATCATTCTTAGCGTGGAATGCGGCACCATCAAACAGGCGGAGGACAGTTTGACATTTTTGAATGAACTGATTGATGGGAGGAGATAATAGTCCTGAATCAGGAGATAGAGGTTCATTAAATAATGACATTCTATAATTCTTATAGTTGCAATATTAAAATATTACTTTTTATTTAACTCACATATATTCAGCGATTTGCAAAATAAATTAACCCACAATTAACCCACAATTAATTGAGATGTAAGCAACAGGTAAATGCTATGTAAGCCATTATATTTATATTAGTAACTTATTTTCTACTGTAAACATAATTGATACATTTTCAAGCATATGAAATTGTTTAAACGCTCAAAAGAAAAAGGCACTAAAAAGAAAAAATGGAGATTTATTATCCTTGGTGCCATCCTTTGCTATTTATTCATAGCAGCCTTAAATGTCGGGATTGAATATACTTCATCAGATGAATATTGCCAGTCATGCCATGTTCATACCGACTCAGATGCTGCCTGGAAATTATCTACACATTATGACAACAGTTCGGGAGTAGTTGTGCATTGTGTTGACTGTCATTTACCTCCGAAAGGTGAAGGGTATCTGTGGGCGAAAATAAAACATGGATCAAAAGATGCTTATTCCATGACCTTTAAAGACACAGACAAAATCAATTGGCAGGCTAAATCAGATCCTGATATTGCCATAGATTTCACCTATATGAACAGTTGCCAAAAATGTCATAGCAATTTGTATCCTTCCACATTATCAGACGAAGGCGGAGACGCACATCTACACTATCAAAATAATCTGGAAACCATTACCTGCCTGAATTGTCATGTGACAGTCGGGCACTATGATGAGAATAATATACATGCGCACAATGCCGATTTTGGTGTCGAGGCTACTGTGACTAAAGAGGTATTTACAGCACCCACGGAGATTACTGAATTTGTCAATTTTACTGAAAGAATCCCTGGCTCGAGCATCGAATTTGATCTGATTGCAATTCCTGAAGGCAACTTTACCATGGGCAGCCCTGATAGTGAAGAGATGAGGAATGCAAATGAAGGGCCTACTGTGAAAGTGAACGTTTCAAAATTCTGGATGGGGAAAACCGAAGTTACCTGGGATGAATTCCTGGCCTTTTTCGCTGAAACAAATTCTCAGGGCCATGCAAGTGATGCCAAAACAGAAGAAATGGAAGACATTGACGCCATCACAGGCCCAACGGCTCCTTGGGGCGCGCCTGACCAGGGATGGGGAAAAGGAAGCAGGCCGGCAATCACCATGTCGCATTACGCAGCACAAGTTTATTGTGAATGGTTATCGAAGAAAACGGGTAAAAAATACCGATTGCCCACAGAAGCTGAATGGGAGTATGCCTGTCGCGGTGGAAATGATACTCCATATTTTTTCGAAGGATCTCCTAAAGATTATACAAAAAAAGGTTTTTTGAAATCTATTTTTGGACCAAAAACTGAAATCATTGGTGAATATGCCGTGTATGCCCTGAATTCACAAATGCAAACCCAGGAGCCGTCATTCGTTAAAGAGAATCCTTTCGGGCTTCTAAATATGTCAGGGAATGTTTGGGAATTTTGTGCAGACTATTATTCTGATGATATATTTTCACAGTATGGCGGTGAGGTTAAAGATCCAGGCGGTCCATCGGATGGAACTGAATATGTCATAAAAGGAGGCGCATTTAACAGCGATGCCATTGAACTAAGATCAGCGAATCGTGATCAAACCGAGACCGAGAAATGGTTGGTTACAGACCCTCAGATGCCCAAGAGTATCTGGTGGTATTCCGATTCAAAAAACGTGGGATTCAGAGTTGTTTGTGAAGTAAAGTAATGATGGAATGCGAAAATGATAGAATGATGGTCAGCTGCAACTTTAGCGAAGTTTGGATAAAATAACTTTTATCCCACCGGAAATTTGATCATTAACTCATTATATAATTTCTATAGAGTAATATAAAACTAAAAATTAAACAATACATAATGGAAAACAATAGTAATAACAAAGGCGTGAGCAGAAGAGGATTCTTATCTTCTGCCGTAAAAGCCGGAACAGTAGGGGCATTAGCTACCGGTACTATATTGAGCGCTTGTGGCGAATCTCAAAAATCCTATGAAGAGTTAGGGCTACCAGAACTATTGGATAAAGCTCCGGATGGAAAAAAATTGAAAGCCGGTTTAGTTGGATGTGGGAATCGGGGTACTGGAGCTGCATTAAACTTTCTTGCTGCTGGGAATGGATTGGAAATCGTAGCGCTGGCGGATGTGTTCCAGGATCAACTAAACGATTGCAAGGCAAAATTAGGAGAAAAGGGAGTTGAAGTTTCTGATGACAAGTGTTTTATCGGATTTGATGCCTATCAGCAACTTCTTGATTCGGGTGATGTTGATGTTGTCCTTTTGGCAACCCCTCCCCACTTCAGGCCTCAGCACTTTGAGGCCAGCGTGAAAGCAAAGAAGCATGTATTCATGGAAAAACCAATTGCGGTTGATCCCGTAGGAATAAGGAAAATTTTGGCAGTGACTAAAAAAGCCGAAGCATTTGGGCTCAATGTAATTTGTGGAACCCAACGACGACACCAGCGTGATTATATAGCATCATATGCGCAGGTTGCCAATGGAGCTATCGGTGAAATACGTGGAGCAAAAGCATACTGGAATCAAGCACATGTTTGGTATAAGGAACGCCAGGAAGGTCAGACCGATATGGAATATATGATCAGAAACTGGAATAATTTCAGCTGGTTAAGTGGTGACCATATCGTTGAGCAGCATGTACATAATATTGATGTAATAAACTGGTTTGCTCAAAAGTCACCACAATTTGCAGTAGGGTACGGAAGCAGGCAGCGTAGGAAAACTGGGGATCAATACGATAATTTCAGCATTGATTTTACTTATGGAAATGGTTTTAGTATGCATAGCATGTGTCGTCAGATTGATAATTGTGCCAACGGAATCGGAGAGGTGATTGTTGGAACCAAAGGAATGATTATGCTTTCAGATATCAATCCCCATAGAATTTATGACTTTAAAGGAAAAGTACTTTGGGAGTATGATTATCCCAAAAATTCTAAAGGAGAATCAACCGGTAAAGTAAAATTGACGCCATATATACAGGAGCATGTGGATTGGGTGACAGCGATCAGAACAGGAAGTTACATAAGCGATGCAGAAGCATGTGCACATTCTACCCTAACCGGTATCATGGGACGGACAGCAGCTTATACCGGAAAGAAAATTACCTGGGAAGAAATGATGAAATCTGATATGAGGCTTGGGCCAAAGGAGTATAACCTTGGAGATATCGATATGAAATTTGAGGTTCCTGTCCCGGGTACTGCAGTGTAGAAATAGGGTTTCAAAGTTCAAGGTTGATGGCTCACAGTTTAAAAGACCAAATTTAACAACCGTGAACCCCCGAACCGTGAACTAATTACCCTTTGTAGAAATTAAGTCAACAATAAAATATATACATACAAGATGAATGACAACAGAAGAAAGTTTATTAAAAAAGCGGTAGGTTCCGCTCTTGGAGTAATAGCTGCGCCATACATTATACCCGGAAGCGCTTTGGGAAAAAACGGCGCTATAGCACCGAGTAACAGGATTGTAATGGGAGGAATAGGCCTGGGCGGTATGGGAAGTGGGAATACTCGAAATTTCCTTGAGAAAAAAGAAGTGCAGTATGTTGCGATTTGTGATGTTGATCGAACTCATAGATCAAAAGCTTCTTCTATGGTCAATGGACGTTATAAAAATAATGACTGCCGAACCTATGATGATTACAGGGAATTTCTGGAAAAGGAAAAACTGGATGCCGTTACAATCGCTCTTCCCGATCATTGGCATGCGATTATTTCTGTTGCTGCTGCCAATAAAGGATTGGATATTTATGGAGAAAAACCTTTAGCGAGATCAATCATGGAGGCTAGAGCAATGGTTAACGCAGTTGAGAAAAACAAGGTTATCTGGCAGACAGGTAGCTGGCAACGCTCGCGGCCAAATTTTCACAGGGGAGCAGAATTGGCGATCAACGGGAGAATTGGCAAAATATCTCATGTGGATGTCGGGCTGCCCAATGGAAATGCTCCGATAGGTACCCCTCCAATCATGAAAGTTCCTGATGGAGTCGATTGGGATATGTGGCTTGGACCCTCGCCAACTGTACCGTATAGAGGAGTTTTACATTTTCATTGGAGGTGGATGCTGGACTATTCCGGTGGACAATTAACCGACTGGGCCGGTCATCATATCGATATAGCACATTGGGGATTGGGTTATGACAGAACAGGCCCGGTATCGGTAGAAGGCAAAGGAGTGTATCCGAGAGAGGGAATATATGATGTTCCGGTAGAATATGATTTTACCTGTACTTATAAAAGCGGTGTTACTTTACGAGTTGCCAACAGTAGCAAACAAAAACGTGGAATGGGCACTGTCTGGCATGGCGATAAAGGATGGATTTATGTGAGTAGAGGTGAAACGCTTGAAGCAAGTGATCCGAAGATACTGGAAGAGAAAATCGGGGAGGAAGAAACTCATCTTTACAAAAGTGATGATCATTGGCAAAACTTCCTCGATTGTGTCAAAACCAGGAAAGAAACAATTACTCCTGCAGAAACAGCGCTGCGATCTATTAGTGTTGCGCTGATTGGAGAGATCGCCATGCTTACCGGTAAAAAGCTGGATTGGGACCCCGAAAAGGAAAGATTCACCAATAACGATTATGCCAATCGCTTGCTGAGGAAACCTTACAAGGCACCATGGAAATTAGATTTGAATGCATAATAGACGAGTAAAGAGATGAAAAATAGTAATAAAATAAATATGAAAATTTTGAAAAACATATTCTTTCTGGCAATTGCTTCAACATTGATATTTTCCCAATGTAAAGAACCGGCCAGTCTGAATGCGCTTGTCGTTACGGATCAAAGCAGTGAATCGGGCAATGATATCAAAGCGATACTTGAAAACACAGGATTATTTGATACTGAAATTGAAAACGGTGCATCACCTGATTTTGCCGGTTATGATGTTGTGGTGTTAAATATTGAAAAGGGAAGCTGGGATGATGATACCAAAGAAGCTTTTTCTTCGTATGTGAAAAATGGTGGCGGTGTAGTTGTTCTCAGTAATACGGGTGAGGCTTTTTCCGGCTGGGCTGATTATCAGAAAATTGTCGGATTAACCTCAGATAATACTACAGGCAAATCAAAAGAAGCATATACCTACAAGGTAGCAAATGTAAATACCAGCCATCCTATTACAAAAGGACTAAATACTAGCTGGTTACACAACGATGACTATATGTTGTACAGCGCTGGCTCCACCACTGGAGATGTGGAGGTTTTATCCACAGCAGTAGCTGACTCCATCCAGGGAGGTAACGGTAAATCACTGCCGGTCTTATTTACAGTTAAATTTGGTGAAGGAAGGGTATTCCACTCAACATTGGGAAATAATTCTAGTAATTCCATGAAATGTGTCGGATTCATTACCACACTGCAAAGAGGCGCTGAATGGGCGGCAACCGGTGTGGTTTCACAGGAAGTTCCGTTGGATTTCCCAACCTTTGTGAGCACACACACCTGGCCGGATTTCAAGCCATTAACACTTGACGAGATATTTAAAAAAGCTTCAACTTATGAGATAGGCAAAAGCAGAAAATATCTTGCCGATATATCTGAACGAATTCGGAACTCCGATGGGAAGCCTGACACATACGCCATGTATGAGAGTAAAATTTTAGAATTCCTGCATTCTGAAGCAACAGTTGACAGTAAAAAATATTTGTGCAAGGAGTTGAGTTGGATTGGCTCTGACGCATCTGTAAATGCGCTTAGTAAATTAGTAAATGATAAAGATTTGTCTGAAGCTGCTTCTTATGCATTACAGAGATTAAGACTATAATTAGTCTGACCATAATGTCCGATCTCTGCGTTACGCTTGTTTCTGAAAAACTCATTTACAAAAGTAAACTCTGTTTTTCAGAAACGGCGCAAGCCCTTGTCCGCCGTACTTCGTACTAAGGAAGGCGAGGCTTGATCTCGAACATTATGGAGAGACTCTGACTTTATAGACGGTCTAACTATAAAGAAATTTATCAAACAGGCTTTAGGTGAAGTACCCAATTAATAAATAACAGAAACGAGGAAGAGAGGTGGTGATGAAAAATGCGGACCTCTTTTTTTTGCCTTTTTAACCTTACACAAAATGAATAGACTACATCGGCGAAAATTTCTTAAAAATACTACAAGCGCTGCTGTGGGGATTATTTCTGCACCTTATATCCTTAGTTCGTGCAGTAATGCACCATCCAAGCAAATTACCCTTGGTATGATCGGCGTTGGCAACCACGGGGTTTCATGGAATATGAAGGCATTTTTAGAGTTTGAAGATGTGCGGATTCTGGCAGTTTGTGATGTCGACTCAAAACGAAAAGATGAAGCTAAAAAGATTGTTGATGAAAAATATCAGAATCAGGACTGTGCTGCTTACAATGATTTTCGTGAAGTGCTTGCCAGGAATGATATCGATGCAGTGATGATCTCAACACCGGATCACTGGCATGTGCCAATTTCAATTTTAGCTGCACAGGCCGGAAAGGATGTTATTTGCGAAAAGCCCTCATTAACAATCTCTGAGGGGAGAGTATTGTGCGATGTAATGAAGAAGCACAATACTATTTATCAAACCTCAATTGAAGACCGTGCAGTCCCTGTTTATCATCGCATGGCAGAACTTGTAAGAAACGGATATATCGGAGATTTGCAAAAAATAATTATTCGAGTCCCCGATGACGATGTGATAAAGCTCCATCCGGCAAGCACAGAAACTCAACCGGTACCTCCTGGTTTTGATTATGATATGTGGCTTGGCCCCGCGCCGGTAGCGCCTTATGCTCCGGGAAGATGCCATTTCAATTTCCGGTGGATTTCTGACTACTCCGGCGGTATGCTCACAGACTGGGGCGCTCATTATGTTGACACAGCACAGTGGGCAAATGGAACGGATCATTCAGGCCCTGTCAGCGTAGAAGGGAAAGGAGAATTTCTAAGCAGAGGTATTTACAATACTGCCAATATTTTCGATCTGATGTATCATTATGCAAATGGAGTTTCCATGCAGGTGGTATCCGGTGGAACTTCAATTGGTTTCCAGGGAACTGAGGGCTGGATCCAGTGCCTGGGCTGGAGAGGTGAATTAGAGGCCAGCAAAAAATCGATTTTAAACGCAGAAATCAAAAGCAGCGAAATTCATCTTTATACAGCTAAAAGCGAACACAGAAACTTCATCGATTGTGTAAAATCCAGGAAAGAAACCTATGTACCGGTTGAGGTTGGTCACAGAACAGCCACAGCATTGCATATGGGCAATATTGCAATGCAATTAAACAGAAAAGTATATTGGGATCCGGAGAAAGAAGCATTCATAGATGATGATGAGGCCAATGCGCTTAGATTTCGTGAAAGTAGAGATCCCTGGAAATTTGATGATTTAGTAGTGTGAATGCTTTTAATACCATCGCTCCGCTTTGGTGGAGTGATGAATAAAGACAAATATTCTTGTAGATATGACAATCTCCCGCAAAGATATTTGTTACTCGGTACAACCGAGCGACTGATTTAGAGATTGAAAATAAAGATAGTCATTTTAATGTGAGGCACACATTGCAAACGCGCACCAGCAAGGAGGATTTAAGACATCCGATGTTTCAAAAACATCGGATGTCTGCTTGTTCAGCATGTGTGGCGCTTACGTCAGGCATTCTAAATGGGACAAAAATATTATTGAACATGAAGTTGTTATTGATGGAAATTCATTTTAGCTTATTTCAAATTCTAATTATAGATTGATAAAAATGATTTCTTTAGTTATACCGATTTACAATGAAGAAAAAATAATCGATGAATTACTCAGTCGAAGTTTGAATACTTTAATTGAAATCGGCAGACCATTTGAGATTATCATCGTTGATGATGGCAGTGAGGACAACTCTTTGCAAAAGCTGCTGGAATACCGGAAGATTGACGATCGCATAAAAGTCGTGGAGCTTTCACGAAATTTTGGTCATCAGGCCGCCTTTACCGCGGGGCTGAAAAGATCCAAAGGAGAATATACTGTTATGATGGATGGTGATTTGCAGGATTCGCCCGAATTCATAAAAGAAATGTTTGAAAAAATGAAATCCGGATCCTTCGATATCGTAAACGGGTACAGGAAATCAAGGTCGGAAAAGGGTTTCCGTGGATTGATGTTTTTCATATTTCACAGAATATTTGCCATCATCACCCGTCAAAAAAAAGTCGTGGAAAATTTCGGCAATTTCTCCATGCTTAACCGCGCCTCCCTAAATGCCCTGCTTCAAATGAAGGAAAAGGCCAGGTACCTCCCGGGATTGCGAACTTACGTTGGCTATAAACAAGGTTTCATTGATTACGCCAGGGAAGAAAGGAAAGAAGGAAAACCCAAGATGCGGTTCAGGCATCTGATGAAGCTGGCTGTTGATGCCATTTTTTCTTTTTCCAGGCTTCCGATATTCCTCTGCTTTTACGTTGGATTAATTGGCGTTATTACAACCTCGGTGATCGGTTTATTTATGCTATTCTCCGATTCCGGGAATAAGCTAATTACAGATTATAAACCAATGCTCGTCGGGCTTTATTTTCTGGGTTCAGTCCAATTGGCCTTCATCGGAATTGTGGGCGAATATGTATTTAAAAGTTATAAAGAATCACAAAATCGACCGATGTACTTTGTGAGGAACGAATATTTAGATTGATGTTTTTCAGGAATCGCTCTGCTACTGATCTTCTTTTTTATTACTCTGTTTTCCTGGCGTTAATCATACTTTTGTCAACGAGCTGGGATGCGCCAATTTCAGGAGATGAGTATGTACATGTGAAACAGGCAAAAAAAAACATCAATTACATCACAAGTCTTGGTGAAGATAAGGAAGCTTTAGACACGCCAATTAGCAGACTCAAACATTATGGACAATCTTTCGATACCATCACTACATGGCTGGCCGGAATTTTTGAGATTAACAATTTGTACAGGTTCAGACATTTGTCGAATGCAGTAGTCGCCTGGCTCATCATATTGTTCACTTCCCTGATTACCGCCAAAATATCAAAAAGCAAATTTGCTGCAATCATCACGGTCATCCTATTTCTTGTCTCTGCCAGATTCATGGGGCATGCTATGAACAATCTGAAAGACATTCCATTTGCTTTCTCTTTTATATTCTCCGTATATTTCATTTTCCGGTTTATTGTAAAATTACCAAAAATCTCATGGATTGATCTCAGTTTATTGATTCCGGGAATTGCTTTCGGGATCAGCATACGGGTTGGAGGATTGTTGATATTCGCTTATTTTATCCTGTTTACCGGCCTTTATTTATATTTCCTTTTTATATCCGGAGAAATCAAAAAGATTCAATTCTCAGATTAAGTTTGAGACTTACAATACTCTCGGGTATCGTTTTAGTTTTATCCTTTTTTATCGGCATTCTTCTCTGGCCATTCGCTTTGGAAAGTCCCTTAGCGAATCCAAAGGCATCACTTGATTTGATGCATAATTACCCAACCACCGTCAGGCAAATATTTGAGGGAAAGCTCTATTGGTCTGACAATTTCCCATGGTATTATTTATTAAAATATTTATGGATTACACTTCCACTTATTGTACTTGTTGGATTTGGCGCTTTTCTGGCGACAGTTTGGAAATTCAAGGACAAGGAAAGTATCATCCTGTCAATATTTACATTAATAGCTTTTGGTTTCCCGCTTTTCTATGCAATCGCAACAGGATCTAATGTCTATGGAGGATGGAGGCAATTTCTCTTTGTTCTCCCGCCTTTAATTGTATTGGCATCCCTGGGAATTTGGGCATTATTTGCACAATTAGGAAGCAGATTGATTGTAAGGTATGCGGCGATTCTAATATTTATAATTTTGCTTTACCACCCTATTCGTTTCTCTTTTTTGAATTACCCATATCAATACACCTATTTTAATCAGTTCGCCGGAGGTATTGAAGGCGCCTATGGTAATTACGAACTTGACTACTATTTCACAAGTTATAAAAAGGCTTATGAATTCATTGATAACCAGGTCTCTGATAATCCTAAAATTGTCGCGGCAAATTTTATAATTCCAGAATACTATCGTAATAAAACATATAACCCCCTTTTGATTGACTATTACGACAGGGCCAGTACCGATTGGGACTATGCCATTATTTGCAACACGTTTCTGGATCCTTACCAATTGAAAAATGGTATTTGGCCACCCGCTAATACGATTTATACAGAAGAAGTTGAAGGATGGCCAATTATGGCGGTTATAAAAAGAGCAACTAAAATTGATTTTGAAGGAAAGCAATTTTTGGATCAGGGAAATTTTGCAGGAGCTATTGAAAAATTGAACAACGCCCTGGAAATAGACTCAAACAATGAATCAATTATGATCAATTTGGCAAATGCGTATCTGAAATCACAAAAATATAATGAAGCCAATTCTATCATAGGGCGTTTACAATCAATTTATCCTAATAATGAATGGGCGACGGATATGCAAGCCCGGATACTTCTTGAGAATGGCAAAGTGAATGATGCTATTGAATTGTTTCGAAAAAATATTGATTACAATTATAAATTTTACCATTCCTATGTGGAGATGGCAAAAGCGTATGTCATACTTGGAAAAATCGATGAGGCTGTAAAATATCTGAAAGCAGGTTTGCGTATCAATCCGTATTATGAGCCGGCTTATAAAATATACGGTCAAATATTGATTGAGCGTGGAGATGTGGAATTAGGTGAAAAAATGCTTGAATTTTCCATTGAAGGCAATAGTAAATACGGAAGAAAATAAGTATTATAACTAAAAACATTAATTTTACGCTATAACTAAAAATGCTATGAAAACAACACTTTTAAATTTACTCTCAGCAAGTTTTATATTCCTTTTTGTTTTGGGAATGGCAATGAATCCGATCAATTCCATGGCCCAGGACGCAACAAAAGATACAGCTACGGCTGTTCAGGATAATTCTTCTTCCTTTAACGACTCCGTTCAATTTGACGATATGGAACCGATATTTTACGAGGCAGCAGATGATGACGAAGAAGAAACATCTGTAAGTGAAGACGGCTCCGGCATGATGCTTTACGTCGGTATCGCAGTGGTATTGCTTATTATCTTGATCGTATTGAGAAAAGCCGGTAAAAAGAAATCATGAAATTAGATTTAATTCTAAAAAAAAGTCTTTCAGAATATTCTGAAAGACTTTTTTTGATTTGTCCTTTTTTACAAAGATCGGGATTAATTTGCTCTTAGCTTACCAAAAGATTTGAACAGGAACCACATTCCAATTATCGCAACCACAAAAAGGATTCCTCCGGTCAGCAGATTTCCATAAAGGAAACTTCCGATAGAGAATAAGCTTGAATAAACGACTACGCACCCAATAAATACCAAGAGTATCTGAATAGGCATTTCCCATGGTTTTCCGTCATTTTCTTCATCAATCATATCACCATCGGCTTCAGCTTCCCTAATAACTTTAGCCCAACCTGGCCCACCTGGTCTTGTCAGCCGGTAGAAACTTCTCAATGTTTCCTGTGTTTCCGGTTTAGTCAAAAATGTAGTTGCAAGCCATGCAATAGTGGTACATGAAACAGCGATCAACAGTTTTACTGTAAAGCCGTCTAACGTTTCTGTTGCCACGGCTGCATCTTCAACGAAAACCACCAAAATAATTCCAACAATAGTTGCCACAATCATAGCCACTATTTCAGTCCAGGCATTTATTCTCCACCAGAACCATCTTAGAATATATATTGCTCCTGAGCCAGCTCCCGAAAGTAGCAGAATGTTGAACGCCTGAGTGGCGTTATCCAATAATGTTAAAGATAGTATTCCGGCAAAGACCATAAGCACAACAGTTGAGATTCTTCCCATAGATACCATCTGTTTTTCAGTAGCGTCCGGCTTTACAAATCTTTTATAAAAATCATTTACAATATAGGAGGATCCCCAGTTGAGGTGGGTGCCAATTGTTGACATGTAGGCTGCAATAATGGACGCAACCACCAATCCCAGCCAACCCGGACTCAATTTGGATAGCATAACAGGGTATGCAATGTCGTCCTTCAGATATTCATTGGCAATGCCGGGGAACTCAGCTTTTATGCTTGCCAAATCCGGATAGATTAATATTGATGCTAAAGCGACAATAATCCAGGGCCAAGGACGAATCGCATAATGCATAAAATTGAAAAGCATGGTGGCCCCAATGGCATTTTTCTCATCTTTTGCAGACAACATTCTCTGTGCAATGTAGCCTCCGCCACCTGGCTCAGCACCGGGATACCATACCGCCCACCATTGCACAGCAATAGGTATAATCAATAATGGTATATACACCGAAGGATCAGAGAAATCAGGGAAAAATGAAAGTTTATCCGTGTCGGCCAGCTTGCTTAATAAATTTCCCATTCCACCAACTTCTGGCTGTCTGAGCGCAACAATGGCAGCATAAACTGCTCCAAACATTGCAATCCCATATTGGAAAAAGTCAGCCCAGATAACTCCCTTGATACCGCCAAGTGCAGCATAAATCACAACTACAATGGAAGCGCCTACTACCACAACCCATGGGTCTAAACCCAGCATTACTCCTCCAATTTTTATGGCGGCAAGTGTTACGCTACCCATGATCAGGCAGTTAAAAAACACCCCTAAATATAACGATCTGAATCCTCGAAGGAAGGAAGCGGCCTTTCCACCATATCTTTTTTCATAATACTCCAGGTCTGTCATTACGCCCGATCTACGCCATAGCTTGGCATAAATAAAAACTGTCACCATACCTGTGATCAGGAAAGCCCACCACGCCCAGTTTTTTGCAACTCCATTTTCTCGCACCATGCCTGTGACCAGGTTGGGAGTGTCAGCCGAAAACGTGCAAGCCACCATAGATATGCCAAGCAACCACCAGGGCATGCCCCTTCCGCCTAAAAAGAATTCAGATGAACTCTTGCCCGCTGTTCGCGACGCTACCCATCCTATTGATAAGACGATTACAAAAAATATCCCGACTATTACCCAGTCGATAGTTTGCAGTATTGTTCCTTGTTCCATATGATTAGTTTTAGATTATGAAAAAATATTAGGTGTTAGGTCCAAAAGTTAATTAATTCTAATGACAAATCAACTTTAACCCTGAATGCAATATTAAAAATTATAAAGTAGCATCAATATAAAAGCAAAAAAATATTTACACAACGATCAGAGAAGTCAGCTTCGAATATTGCGAATTGTCATAGATGCCATAAAAGTGATTTTTTGAATTTCACAAATAAACGCTCATCGCTTTTAAGAATCACTTAGTTGAAGTTTAGTTCGCGCGGAGTTTGCCAAATGATTTAAATAAAAATACAGTACCGCTTATGGCAATTACTAAAAGAAAACCTGCAGTCAAAATATTTCCAAAGAGGAAATTCCCAATAGAAAACAGGCTTGAATATATGACGATACATCCTATAAATACTAAAAGTATCTGAATAGGCATTTCCCATGGTTTTCCGTCATTTTCTTCATCAATCATATCACCGTCAGCTTCGGCTTCCACAATTACTTTTTTCCATCCCGGGCCACCAGGTCTTGTCAGTCTGTAGAAGCTTCTTAATGTTTCCTTTGTTTCCGGTTTGGTTAAAAACGTAGTTGCTACCCATGCGATTGTAGTACACAAAACCGCAATCAACAGTTTCACTGTAAAGCCATCTAAATTTGCGGTAGCCACGGTAGTATCTTCCACAAAAACTACTAAAGTAATTGCAATTAGGGTAGTTATGATCATGGTGACAATCTCGGTCCATGCATTTATTCTCCACCAGAACCACCTCATTATATAAACTGCCCCTGATCCTGCCCCTGAAAGTAAAAGTATATTGAAGGCTTGTGTGGCATTGTCTAATAACGTCAATGATAATGTTCCTGCAATTACCATTAGGACGATTGTAGAAATTCTACCCACGGATACCATTTGTTTTTCAGTGGCATCCGGTTTCATAAATCGTTTGTAAAAGTCATTAACTATATAGGAAGAACCCCAGTTGAGTAATGTTCCAATGGTTGACATATAAGCCGCGATAATTGAAGCTACTACCAATCCCAACCAACCGGGATTTAACTTGGAAAGCATTACCGGATAGGCGATATCGTCTTTTAAATACTCATTGGAAATATTTGGGAACTCGGCTTTTATACTGGCCAAATCAGGATAAATCAGAATTGAAGCTAAAGCAACAATAATCCAAGGCCATGGACGAATTGCATAATGCATGAAATTGAAGAGTAAGGTGGCCCCTATGGCATTTTTCTCATTTTTTGCTGACAGCATTCGTTGTGCCATAAAACCACCACCACCCGGTTCGGCGCCAGGATACCATACCGCCCACCATTGCACTGCTAACGGTATGATTAATAAAGAAATGTAAACTGAGGGGTTGGATAGATCTGGAAAAAAGGAAAGTTTACCGCTATCAGCCAATTTGCTCAACAGGTTCCCCATCCCCCCAGCTTCAGGTTGTCTCAAGGCAACAATTGCAGCATACACAGCACCAAACATGGCGATACCATATTGAAAAAAATCAGCCCAGATAACTCCTTTGATCCCGCCAAGAGCAGCATAAATTACGACCACAACTGACGCTCCTACTACAACAACCCATGGATCTAAACCCAACATCACTCCTCCTATCTTTATGGCAGCAAGTGTTACGCTACCCATGATAAGACAATTGAAAAATATACCTAAATACAATGATCTGAATCCACGAAGGAAAGAAGCGGGTTTACCTCCATAGCGCTTTTCGCAATATTCCAGATCAGTCATCACGCCTGAGCGACGCCATAACTTTGCATAAATGAAAACTGTGACCATGCCGGTGATCAGGAATGCCCACCATGCCCAGTTTTTTGCTATTCCGTTTTCTCTTACCATACCTGTTACCAGATTTGGTGTGTCAGCCGAAAATGTACAAGCCACCATGGAAATACCCAGCAACCACCAGGGCATGCCTCTTCCACCTAAAAAGAATTCTGAAGAATTTTTCCCAGCTGTCCTTGATGCAACCCAACCAATCGATAAAACGATCACAAAAAACACCCCGATAATTACCCAGTCGATTGTTGCCAGGATTGTCCCCTGTTCCATATGATTTGGTTTAAATTTTGAAAGAATAATTGGCCTAAGGTCCAAAAGTTAATTATTTATTCTGACAAATCAACTTTAGTCCGAAAGCAATATTTAAAATGATAATGTAGCTTCGATATAAAGTTTAAAATGATTTCAGCAGTTGTTTTAATACCCCATTATTAATGTTGGTTCTACCACAAATTGTTTGGGATTTTGATATTGGAGTTTATTTGAGACCTGCTTACCGGCCAGGCTCATGTCAATAAGTTAAGAGTCAATTATTCGCCATGGTTTGTGTCCTCACCATAGTCGTTAACCTTAGGGCTTTAATATTTCATTAACTAACTGATAATGTGTCTTTTTACGCCAAGGAGCCTGACAGGCTGTATTGTCAATTTG
>JAJRQT010000236.1 GCA_024280115.1 Bacteroidota bacterium
AATTCGCCTTTTTTTCAAATAAATAAAAATTAACCATGGGGAGAAAACTAAAACTTTTACCTCGCAAGAGGTATATTCCCCATCCTGAAATTTCATTACCAAAAATCTGATTTTTTTCTTAGGTTAACGACTATGGTCACAAGACCAACAAAGGAATGCAGGCGGGCAGGCTAAACCTATCGGGACTTGGTAATAGTTTCCTGTAAAAATCAATCTTTCGGTTTTCTTAATAAATGATATACCTTCATCATCCTGTGCAGTCTCACGCAAAGGACCCCCGCAATAGAAATGATATTCGTATTTTTTGGCAACAAGAATAATCCATTAACTTTATACAAATTGAGAATCCATGAAATACATCATAACCTTATTTTTTATTTTGTCCATTAGCTCCTGTAAAACCAAAAAGGATGAGACGACCATCCCATGTATTAAATCTATTGTACAAACCTTTCCCCAATCAAACGGTAACCGATGCGCAGAAAGCACTGGAACATTAAATTCAGATGCGCTTGAAGTGGCCCTTAGTGGGAAACCCGTATGGATTGCCGGTACGGAATTGAACGGACAGCAACTCTGGGCAGTAACGCTTGAAGATGGCACGGTTGAATTAATCAAAACAAAAGGGAGAACCATAATCTCACAAAATCCGAATTGGAATAAAATACAGGCAGGTGCACCGCCTGTGTTGGGGATCAATTGCAACGACCAACCTGTGCTTATCAATGAATTTATAAACGAAACTGCTCCTTTTGCCGCGCCGATAATTTTTGCCGGCAACAAACTGGCCTATATTTCCAGTCAGGGAGATTTGGTTATAATTAGTGAGCGTGATACGATTTCACTACCCATTCAAGCCATGCACGACAGCAGGATTATAACCGACATGGACAATCGCCTGCTTGTTCTAACCCTCCCGGTGCAGTATTACCACGGTGTACTTGGTGATAATACCGAAGCCAGGGGCATCGCAATCATTAGCACTTCACCTGAAATTAAAATTCAAAAACAGTTTATGGCTCCAGATAGCTCCGTCATTGAAGGGGTAGGTGCAATCTGGGAAGATCTGAATGGAGATGGAATATTTGAAATTGCAGTTACGTTGAGCAACAACATAGAGGGTACGGGAGGTAAACATGTGATCTTTAGCGAAAACGGAAAAGTACTCGCAAGCGGTAAAAGCGTAAAACCAGATGGGTGGAGGCACTTGTTATTGTCGTTAAGAGTGCAAGGCGCACATAACTCAGTCCTGGCAGCCATCCAGCGGCCCCACGTAGATCGCCTGCTGAACATCTACGAATGGAAAGGTGATTCTTTGAAGGTTGTAAATCAATTGCATGGTTTCTCTACTCATATGGCGGGATCGAGAAACCTGGACGGCGTTTTATGTACCGACATCAACAGCGATGGATACAGTGAAATAATTCTACCATGCACCACACACGATACCCTTTATGCTGTAAGCTATAAAAACAATGTCTTGAAGCGTTTGTGGAATAGCCCGATTCAAGGTATTGCAATTACCAATATCGCCCGGGCAGGCAAGACAGGGCATGCTGCCATAGCGCTCGGTACTGACAGAAATACCATGAAAATTTGGTATTGGGAATAATAAATAACACCAATTTTATTGTTAAAAAGGAATATAAAAAACATCGTTTACCACACTCAAAGGTATCCGCAGTAAACTTTGAAGGTGATTAGTTGAGATCTTTCAAGATATTTATTACAAACCCGTCAGGTATTTTTTTTATCAAAAGAATTCCCTCATTCGGTTGCCAACTTCGGCGAGAATTGTTTGTTAATTTAAAGGATGCACCATTCACTATTGAGGATGTAGTGGTAAAGTAAGCGGATGAAGTTTCAGTTTTTAAGGATATCGGGCACAGCCAGAAGAATGAAAGTCGGGTTTTTGAGGATATTGCTTAAAATAAAGAGGATAATTCAATAAAATTTGAGGAGGAGGCAGAGAAAGTGAGAAGGAACGATTAGAAAACAGGGGATATTGTTGAGAAATTAAGGATGAACTTAGGGAATATAGGAGATATGCTTGTGAAATCGAGAATGAAGCTAATGAATAAAGTGAAGGTACGCAAAGGCTTGAGGATGGATATGTTGAAATTAGGGATATCATCAATGAATTCATTAAATTTAAATATAATGAATTCGTTATTTTACAAACCCTGAAGTAGCATTCAGGTGTCGCAACAACAGAAATAATCAATCTATTGCAAACCAGCCTTTCGGATGGTAGGAATAAAAAGTCCAATAATTAGTTTTTTTCTATATTAAGGTTTGATGATGAATGAGTTATCTTAGGAGAAACTACAGTAATATAAGAAACAATTGTACATTACATAAACGTTACCTGCAAGGCTAAAAAAAATAAATGAATAGAGTAATAGCGTATTGTGAAAATAAAAATTGTGGCGCAATATTCGAAATACCAAATCTGATTGGAGGACCTGGTTCTGCACAAATTGAATTTACCAACACAAGATTAGGGCCTTGTCCAAACTGTGGGTCTATCGGACTCGTTCCTGATGGTGTTTACAAATATTTCAATCAGGCAATTTCATTTGTAAGAGGACCAAAAGAATCGGTAGACAAGTTAATTCAACTGAAAGAATTACTCCTTAAATTTAAATCTAATCCAAGCACCAAAGAGGAAGTAGTTAAAGAGGTTGAAAAGATTTCACCTGATTATGCTCGAACAATTAATAAAGCGCCTCAATCATTTGATTATCAAAAGTGGATTTTAACAATCTTGGCAATCTTAACAACTGCAATTTTAGTTCATCAAACCTATTTTAAGGGTAATGATGACCAAATAAAAGACAAAATAATTGAGCAATTACTTAAACAAAATGGAAAATTAATAGAACAAACAAAAACACAGCCAATTAAAGTAGAAATCAAAATTGGACGAAATGAACCATGTCATTGTGGTAGTGGAAAAAAATATAAGAAGTGTTGTTTGAATAAATAATAAAGGCCATTAAACAGACGTTTCTTCAAACCTTTGTCTTTACTTTTTTCCATGATTTTATTTGCCAGTTGACATTTCCCGTGGAGAGGTGATTGCCTTCCTTATCATGGATTTTCACCTCGCATGTAATCACTACCTTATCAATGGATTCCAATGGCATGTAAATCTTCTCTTCCAACCATTTTTCTGAAATATTAAAAATGCCATACGCATCCATCTTAGCCTGGTAATGATAGTCCATAAAGAGACTTTGCATTATTAGCCGATACTTTTTAGGATCGAGCTTAGCTAGCAATAAAAATCCGGTTGTGAATTCCGAAAGTGTTGCAAGGGCACAGGCGTGAATGCCTTTGATATGGTTGAAATTAGATTTTCTATACGGAACCAATGTCTTTAAATGATGGTCCCCAATCTCAACTACTTTGAATCCGTGAGGTTTATTGAATGGTACCATTTTGTTGAGACCAAAATTTAAAATCTTTAAATAGAATCCTGATTTTTTTGCCTTCTCTGTGATCTTTGAAAAATTCATTTTTTAAGATTTGTGATTGCTCAAATTATTTATTCCTTCAATATAAACTTAGTCTAAATCCCGGAAGTTCTCCGCGCATTTAAAAACTTTATTTTCATCTTTATTGTTCTACAAAAGGGTTATAATAATTATGAGCGTATTATCAATAATAGTTGGGGAAATTACGGTTATTGTAATTAATGTATGGTGATATTTGTTTAAACATTCATTGTAAAATCCGGTATATTGCGCGTCCGTTTGTTAATGGAGAAAAATGATAAAAAAATTCCTTTCTATAATTCTTATTGGGTTGGTCCGGTTTTACCAATCAGCCATTTCGCCACTATTTCCCGGAACGTGCCGATATACACCAACCTGCTCTCAATATATGGTTGAAGCATTAAAAAACCATGGGCCATGGACGGGTTTTGTAATGGGAATTAAACGATTTGGAAGCTGCCATCCTTGGGGTGGAAGTGGATATGACCCGGTTCCACCTAAAAAGCATCGTCATGACAAAAAGTGATAAAATTCCCGTCACCATTATTACGGGTTTTCTCGGGGCTGGTAAAACAACATTGTTGAACAGACTGATTACCGAAAACCCCAATAAGAAGTTTGCAATTATTGAAAATGAATTTGGCGATATTCCCATAGACCAGGAGCTTGTAGTCAATGCTAAGGAGGGCATTTTTGAAATGTCAAATGGTTGTATCTGCTGTTCTCTGAATGTGGAGCTCGGGGAATTGCTTCAAAAACTCATGAGTGATGAATATGATTTTAATCACCTGATCATCGAAACGACAGGTATTGCTGAACCTGATGGAATTGCAGCAGCCTTTATCGGTGGTAACAAAGCATCAAAGTTTAGGCTGGATGGGACTATATGCCTGGCAGATGCCCATGACATTATTAAAAATCTTGAAGAGCGCGGCGAAGCACATAAGCAGGTTTCATTTTCTGATATAATTTTATTGAACAAATCTGACCGGGTTTCAAAGGAACAGTTGAACGAAGCAAAATCTGCAATAAAAAAATATAACGCGGAGGCACCGGTACTTGAAAGTATTTTTGGTAAAGTAGATATGGATCTGCTAAATCTAGCGGCTTATGAAGGGAATTACCTGGAAAATACATTGTTGAATCCCCATCACCACCACTATCATCATGAATTGGTGGCACACAGTTTTGAATTTAATGAGCCCATTATTGCGGATAAATTTGAGCATTGGATAAATATGTTGCTGTTTCTGAGCGGCTACCAGATTTATAGAATCAAAGGCATCCTCAACCTCAAAGGAGAAAAGCGGAAGGTTATTTTTCAATCTGTTCGGTCCAACAGCAAAATAGAATTGGGCAGTCCATGGCTGGATGGCGAAATCAGAAAAAGTAAAATTATTTTTATTGGCAATAATGTGAAAAAAGAGCCGCTTGAAAAAGGACTGAGAGGGTGCTTAAGCCTTACCAAACAGGGATGATCCCGCATACAAAGAGCGAGCTTCTTTCTTTTAGAAAAATAAAGTTCAATATTAAGAAGTGGCAGTAGCAGGAGGCAGACGGCAGGTAATTCTATAGGTAGAAAACGGGAAAAGGCATAAGCCAGAGATTGGACATCGTGGATGAACTCTAAATAGAACCTGTCTATAAACTCGGTGTCTGGCTCAGAAAATTCGCTATCAAGGCTTGTGTAGCTCGAAAAATGTGAGTTTACATTTCGTAAATGACCATTTTGAGAGCAAGCATAACGCAGATAGCGGACTTTATGGACAGACATTAAATAATTAATTCTTCTTCATCTCCCATTTTATCAGCGCTCTTATTAATCCAGAACGGAACAGTCGCAAACCAAACTATCATGGAAATGGTCATGATATTTTTATTAGTTTGAAGACTCATATCACCGAAAAAAACCAGCATGGATGGTATGATAGTTCCTGCCAATGCTAAATAGGAAACGAGCTTTAATATAATATTTTTCATGTTGATGCAGTTTTGAGGTTAGTTTTTGACTGATAAAATTTACTGAAAATGATGTAAATCGCCGATGCTACAAACCATCCGGGGAATCCTAAGAAAAACACTTCTATGCCCATAAGTTTATTCAAAAGCAAGCCAACGATTAACGTGATAATCCATGCTGATCCCGCCGCCCAATTTAATTTTATACCAGCTTTTTCGGCATAAAAGTCTGACAGTCCAAATCGTTTCAAAACATGGAAATCTATAAATATTACAGCTCCCATCGGCATGAGTAAAAAGCCATAAATCGCCACAAAATCCAGCAGCTTCATGACCAGTGCCGGGAAGCAGGCGGCAATAGTGGTCACAAGACCGGTTATCAAAGTCACTTTCCAGGTTTTCCATTTTGGAACTACCGACTGAAGTGCCAATCCGGCCCGGTAAATTGTTGGATTTGCTGTTGTCCAACCGGCGATGATCACACAAACAGCTCCGGCAATACCGGCAGCATTAAATGCCACAACTCCGGGGGCAAATTCCGCACTATTATTTGATTGCTGCAGGAATAGTGCATATAATATTCCGGAAGCCAGCCAGGCAAAATAGTGCCCAATGAACATTCCTGTGGCAGATGAAAATCCATATTGCCATTTTTTAGCATACCTGAAAATAGAAAGATCTGACATTCCAATGTGCATTGCCATATTGGCAAACCAGGCAAAAAACATCACGTGCCAAAAGGTAAACTGACTTTGCCCTTGCATAGGAACACCTGTCCAGATTTTCTCATTGGCCACTGCCCAAAAATCAGATATGGAATGTACACCTAATTCAGGCAGCACAGCAATGGCTGCTGCCAAGAATATAAGAATCATCCATGGCGCTGCGATATTGGCAAACTTGGAAACCTGCTGGTACCCAAACATTGCTACGACTGTTGTTATGGCTCCAATTACAAATACAGCTACCACCCACCCAAAGCTATTGGGAAGCATATCACTCAATGAAGGCATGGCCAAGCCAAATGGTATGCCAACCGCTGTGGCAGATACGGCAATCATAGACCCTGCCAAAAAACAAAACATCACACCATTGATTACATTATAAAATTTCACCAGGCTGGTACCGCAAATTTTCTCCAATTGAAAATACAAGGTCATACGTGTCTTTACTGCAATAGGGGCTGTTAAAAATCCCCAGCTTAGCACAGCCAATAAATTACCAACAAATAAACCTACAATCAGATCAAATGCGGCGACTCCATGAGCGACAAATAGTGGCCCGATCACAAATTCAGTTCCGGCTGTATGTTCGCCGGCATACATACCTATAAAACTTTTAAGTCCTTTGAGTTTGGAGGAAGGAATGGGTTCTCGTTCATATTCATTTACTGCCTCAAGATGGGCAACAATTCCTTTCTTTTTCATGAAATTCTTTTAAGAAGTAGGCGTTTATATTGTCTTATTGCAATATATATAATTTTCTTTTGGTATTTGGATACAACCAAAATAGCACAGGGCAATTGGGTTTAAAACAATTAAATGAAAATGCCATGGTCTGTGGCCCACAGACCATTGAACAATTCAAAATTTCGGTCTGTGAGGACACAGACCGAGGCGCTTGAATGAAAAAAATCTTGCCAAATTGACAATAACCGGCCAGGCAGGTTTAAACTGAGGCACGGGATGTTAAATAATTCTAAACCCGATTGCCCTAGAAAATAGCATAGTGAAATAAATTATCAATAAAAAGTATACCATGAATGCAGGTTATTTTCTAAAAATCTGCACAAAATGCCTTTCTATTGAAACAATTCTTTAGTTTTAATATTAATATAGAAAAAATTGAACACAGGTAATTATCCATCCATGAAAGCAACCATTTTATTGATGTTCATTACAACTTCTATCTGTTTTGGACAGTATGAAATTGTAACGATTACAAGTGATAAGGCTAATGGAATTGGCCCTTGTCAACCTTCGATATTTATTAGTCCCAAATCACCAAACATTATGGTTTCCAGCATTGTCCATGAAAAAACCATGCAAACCAGCGGGACAAAAACACGACAGAACAGAATCTATCTTTCAAAGGATTTTGGGAAATCCTGGAATTCCAGGAAAATAAAATCGAAATATGGAGACTTTGGTGACCCTTGTATTATAGCCGATAACAGTGGATATTTTTACTATTTTCATCTTTCTGATCCAAATAAAATGGGATGGGATGGTAATATGGTCATGGATAGAATTGTTTGTCAGCGATCGATGAATGGGAAGTCCTGGAATGGTGGCGCTTCAATTGGATTAAGGCCACCTAAGAAACACGAAAAACCATGGGCTACTTTCGATGAAACATCGGGCAGAATATATGTCTCATGGACTCAATACGATCGTTATTCTTCTTCCAATCCCCAGGACAGTGCAAATATCATGTTATCCTTCTCTGATGACCGCGGACTATCCTGGACGCCATCTATAAGGATAAATGAGTATGGTGGAAATTGTTTAAGCGATAACCAAACCCCGACCGGAGCTACACCAACTGCAGGACCCGGACAGGAGGTATATGTTTCCTGGTCCTACGATGAAAAAATATATTTTGACCGTTCGCTCGACGGTGGAGTAACCTGGCTTAAAAAAGACATTGTCGTCGCAGATCAACCCGGTGGATGGAAAATGAGTGTTCCCGGTTTTGGTAAAGCAATGGGCACTCCGGTCAGCGCTTGTGATTTGAGTTACGGTGATTATCATGGAACCATTTATGTCAATTGGTCAGATCAAAGAAATGGGGAAAATAACACAGATATTTGGATTGCAAAGACTACCGATAAAGGAGCAACATGGTCCGCACCAAAAAGAGTCAATGATGATGAAGTCGTTATGATTGGTAAACATCAGTGCTATAATTGGATGACCGTTGACCCGATAACCGGGCACATCTATGTGATATTTTATGACAGAAGAAATTATGACGATGAGAAAACTGACGTGTATATGGCAATGTCCACAGATTCGGGAGAAACATTTAAAAACGTAAAAATCAGTGCGGCCCCATTTATCCCCGATTCAGATATTTACATGGGAGATTATATAAATGTGACAGCTTTTGGTGGCCATGTGAGGCCTGTATGGACCGCCCTTGAAAATGGCAATTTGAGCATTTTATCAGCAATAATTGATATGCGATGAGATATAAAAAGGATTTATACCTTCGGATTATACCCAATTTACCTCGACAAATTCAGTTCACCTCTCATCAGATATAACGGGTCCATTTGGCTATTCTGGAATTTTCAATGGTTTGTGAAAGGACGGACATTGTATGTTTTTGTCCTTTATGAACAATGTCCATTGCAGATTTCACCTTAGAAAGAGCAGCCTCATAATCATTGTGAATATCCAAAAGCGCTGCCGTAATCTGTTCTTCCGGATCTTTATCAATATCAAACAACCATTCTTCTATACCCAAGTCTTTGAGCATCCAGGCTTTTCGCCCATTTTCCAAAAACCGTGGCAATATCACCGGAGTGCCGGCAGCTAAAGCCAGAATGATCGAATGCTGCTCCATACTAACAATCGCTTCAGCTTTCGCATATACAGGGAAGGCTTCATCGGGGAGCCAAAACTTACTTTTAAACTTAATATGAGGATGTATTTTCTTAGGTAGTTGATCAAAAATTAGCTTACGGGCAGGTTCAATTTCCCATTCAACTTCCGGGCAAATCAACACATCATGGCCGGTGCGATCAATCCACGTTTCAATTAACTGCCTGATTTTCGCTGCATGGGCCTGTTCGCGCTTCTTATCAAGAAAACCCTGAATACTCGTACGGATGGTTACTGTTATAAACTTTTTTGGTTTTAGATCATGCTCTTTCATAAATGCCTCAGCAGCGTCTTCATCGCGTAGATTAAAAGCAAAGGTAGCATCGGGCCCCCAGCCCAATTCAGGAGGTTCAATTCCAAGGCTCTTTAGATAATCCAGTGAGTTTCCATCACGGGCGAAAACAAATGCTGCATCAGAAAGCATTGGACGAAAAATCACATCACTTGGCCATGCAAATTTTTCAAACGACTGACAGTAGATTCCATATGGTTTTCCGGCCTCACGTGCCATGAATAATGGCATAGCCAATGGCATGGTTCTGTTCCAGTTTTTCTCCCAGCGGCCGTATGACAATGTAGTCCCTGAATTGTAGAGCACAATATCAGCTTCTTCAAATGCATCCTGAAATTCTTTCGAATTCTTTTCAACAGAAAGATTGAAAGGGTTTTCAACGACACGACATTTTGGATATCGCTTTGTCAGGTATGCTTCAGTGGCTTTGACTTTTGCATTGGCAACAACTGTAACTTCTGCTTCCGGGATGTATTGTTGTATTAAATGGAGCATACTTGGAGTAATAGCAATGTCGCCAATATTGCTGTGGCTCCAGGAATAACATAACAAAATTTTAGGTGAACTGCTGTTAGAAGCATCCAATGTTGTATTTTCTGAACGTCGGCATGCCGAAATAGCGGGAATGATTCCCATGGATAACCCTATAGCGGCCATTGTTGATTGAGACAAAAATGCTCTTCTTGTGGAAGTATTATTTTTAATATTCATATCGTTTAAACACACTTCAAGTTTTGACCTTACGAAGTTAAGTTTTATAAATTCTATCGATATCTTTTTACTGTTTATTTCTATTTTTATACCAAATTAAAACGATTCTAATCCAGTAGAAATGAAAAACAGAAATCTATATTTATTGATCATGATGGTATTGGCTTCTACAGCAATTTTTGCAAAAGAATACCATGTATCAGTTAAGGGAAGCGATACAAATGACGGCTCTGCCTCAAAACCATTCAAGACAATATCTGCAGCAGTTAATAAAGCCTTTCCCGGCGATATGATTACTGTTCATGCAGGGACTTACAGGGAATGGATAAATCCATTGCGTGGAGGGGAGAGCGACACAAAAAGAATCACGTACAGGGCGGCTCATGGAGAAAAGGTTGAAATTAAAGGTTCCGAGATTGCGACAGGCTGGAAAAAAATAAAAGACGGTGTATGGAAGGTAACTATTGATAACTCTTTGTTCGGAGATTACAATCCATACCAGGATACCATCCATGGTGATTGGTTTAACAGACTGGGGAGATTGCATCATACCGGTGAAGTGTTTTTGAATGGTAAATCACTTTTTGAGAAGGAAACAAAAGAAAAAGTATTCAACCCGGTTCCGGATACTAATATTGTGGACACTGAAGGATCAACTTACACTTGGTATTGTGAAAGTGATGCGAAGTCCACAACAATCTGGGCGAATTTTCACAAATTTAATCCCAACAAAGAATTGGTGGAGATTAGTGCGCGAAGGACTTGTATATATCCTGAAAAACCAGGGATCAACTATATTACCATCAGTGGATTTCATATAAGCCAGGCAGCTACACAATGGGCGCCTCCTACTGCTGAGCAGGTGGGAATGATTGCCACCCATTGGAATAAGGGTTGGATTATAGAGAACAATGTGATAAGCAACTCAAAATGTTCGGGGATCACGCTGGGAAAAGACCGGAGCACTGGCCAGAATGTTTGGTCTGCCGAAAAGGATATCGATGGCTCTATTCATTATATCGAGGTGACGTTCAGGGCATTAAAACATGGGTGGAACAAGGAGCAAATTGGATCTCATATTGTTAGAAATAACGAGATATTCGATTGCGAGCAAACTGGTATTTGTGGAAGTATGGGTGCGGCATTCAGCATTATTGAGAATAATCACATCCATGATATCTGGACCAAAAGGCAATTTGATGGTGCAGAAATTGGAGGAATAAAGTTTCACGCTGCAATCGATGCAACCATAAGAAAGAACCATATTAATGATTGCGGACGGGGATTATGGCTCGATTGGATGACCCAAGGTACGCGTGTATCGAGTAATCTTTTTTATAATAACGACCGGGAAGATCTTTTCCTGGAGGTAAATCATGGGCCGTTTATAATTGATAATAACATCTTATTATCGCCCTCAGCCATTAGAACTCAGTGTCAGGGTGGGGCATTTATAAATAATTTGATTACCGGCACTGTACATATGTGGGGCGAATCCAATCGTTTTACACCATATCATTTTCCTCATACAACAGAAGTTAAAGGACTTTCAAGTATCTATTCCGGTGACGACAGATATTATAATAACATTTTTGCAGGGCCCGGAAATAATGTGGGTGATCATGGAAAATACAAGTATGGTACAGAGGAATATAACGAAGCGAAATTTCCCGTATTTATAAATGATAATGTTTATTATAATGGTGCTAAACCATATGAAGAAGAGATTGATTTTGTTGGATCATTTGCCTATAATCCCAGGATCAGGTTGGAAGAAAAAGGGGATGACGTAATGTTATATTTTACATTTGATCCGGCGTTTTATGACTTTAAAGTAAATAGTATAACTTCATCGTTATTGGGTGAAGCGAAAATTTCCAAAGGAAAATATGAAAATGCTGATGGATCGCCCTTAACAATTGATCGAGACTACTTTGGCAATAAGCGAAGTAAAGATAATAATGTTGCCGGTCCTTTTGTGAATTTGAAGAAAGGTGAAGTGGCGTTGAAGGTGTGGTAAATTGAATTAATTCAATAGGGTTACCCATTTAAGTCTCAAACGCTTGTTAACCAGGTAATTAATTTGTATCTTATAGAAAAGATATTGCATATGAAATTACTAAAAGAATTGGACAGAGAAGCCTTCAAAACTAAGTTTGAGACAAAGGCATCTTGCTATGAATACCTGGCAAATCAAAAGTGGGCAGAAGGATATTCGTGCA